>JARBUP010000011.1 GCA_029239575.1 Bacillota bacterium | reverse complement strand
AAATTTCAATATTATCTTATAAACTGATAGCCTCTATGGATATTAACTATGTCTCTTAATATAGAAGCAGCAGCAGGAGTAACACCTGAAGCACCACCTATAATTGTTAATTCTCCTAAAGTATCAGATATATATCTAACAGCTTTATTTTTGCCTTCAACTCCATACAAAGGATTAGAAGGATCTAACATTTCTAATTTAACAGTCATTTTTAATTCATTATTAACGGTTTCAGTTTTACCGACTAATTTATATTTTTTATTTAAAGATGTAGCTTTTTTTATATCCTCAGGAGTTACAGATGTAATACCTTCGATAGATATATCGTTTAAAGATTTTTCCGTATTCATTAATACATTTGTTAATATTAATAATTTAGAAGCAGTGTCATATCCTTCAACGTCAAGGGATGGATTTGTTTCTGCAATACCTGATTCTTGTGCTTTTTTTAAAGCATCAGAATACATACAACCTGTATCTTCCATTTCCTTTATGATGAAGTTTGTAGTTCCATTTAAAACACCTTCTATAGAAGTTATGTCAGAACCAGCTAAATCCATAACTCCTCCATTAACAGTAGGTAACGCACCACCAGTAGTACAGCCTATACATAATTGCACGTTATTAGATTTTGCTAAGTTGTACAAGTTTTTGTATGCTAAAAGTATAGGTCCTTTATTAGATGTTACGACATTAATATTATTCTCAAGACTTCTTTTAATGTGTGTCATACCGGGTTCGCCGGTCTCTTTATTAGTAGGTGTCATTTCTACTAATAAATCAATATCTTTATTTTTAAGTATTAAATCAAAGTTAATATCTTCAGGTTTTCCACCATCACAGTATTTAGTTATGTCTCTTTCATTAGAAAGAAAATCAATAAATTTAGATAAATCTAAACCGTCTTTATTATAAACACCACCATATATATCTATAATGTAATTAACTTGAATATTAAGTCCTTCGCTTTCTAATAAGCATTTTTTGTCATAAATAAGTTTCAAAAATGCTCTACCAACGCCACCAAAACCAACTATACCTATTTTCATATCAGTATCTCCCGTTTTATATTTATAATATGAATTACCATGTACAAAATTTAACGCTAATGAATATATAATATAATATTTTACAGGTATTTACTATTAATTTAAATTAATAATCTTTATAATACACCAAATCTTTTTAATATATCTTCTATTATTAAAGCATTTTCCTTAGATACATTTAATAAAGGTCTTCTTACATAACCACCTTTATAGCCTAATAAAGTTAATGCGTGTTTCAAACCACCTATTCCAAATTTCATAGTTACAGCAGCATTTATTTCAAGCATTTTTAATTGTAATTTTCTTGCTTCTTCATGATTTCCTTGTTTATGTAGTTGAACTAAATTACAGCATTCATCTGGCAATATATTAGCAAGTGCCAAAGTAGCTCCCCTTGCACCAACTTCCAAAGCTGGTAATAAATATGATGCATTTCCTGCAAAAACAGCAAAATCTTCATCGGTGTCTCTAACTATTTCAGCCATTTGAACTATATTTCCAGAAGTGTCTTTAATACCTGCTATATTATTGTGTTTAGCTAATTTAGCTATAACACTGGAGCTAATATTTATTCCTGTGTTACCAGGCATGTTGTAAATCATAACAGGTACAGGAGATACATCGGCTACATCTGTATAGTATTTAATTAGAATTTCATCTTTTGACATGGCACCTTTATAGTAATTTGGAGGTAATAGCAATACAGCATCTGCGCCTAAATCAGCCATTTTTTTACTTAGTTCAATAGTTTCCTTAGTTGATTCACAAGAAGTACCAACTATCATTTTTTTATCTTGGGAAAAATTTTTTTTAGAGAAACGAACAACTTCTAATTTTTCTTCTTCTGTTAAAAAAACGAATTCTCCATTTGAACCTAAAACAACAATACCGTCTAAGTTTGTTTTACTCCATTTGTCGAGATTATATTTTAAATAATCATAATTTATATTTTCATTTTCATCAAATGGTGTTACTATTGGTGTATAAATACCTTTCATATTTGTTGACATTTTTAAATCTCCTTTTAATTTTATATTCTTATTATTTTAATAATTTTAAAGCTTCTTCCATTCTATCCAAACCTTCTTTAATATTATACATAGAATTCGAGTATGAAAATCTTATATTATTTATAGATTCGAAAGCTGCACCAGGAACAACTGCTATATGAGCCTTGTCCAATAAGAATTCAGCAACATCTAAAGAATCTTTGATAACTTTATCCCCATAAGACTTCCCAAATAGTCCTGAAATATTTGGCATTAAATAAAATGCTCCTTTTGCATTTGCACATGATATATTTTCTATAGCATTTAATCGATTAAGTAAGTAAAGTCTTCTTTTATCAAATTCCACTCTCATAGTTTCAAGACTTTCTTGAGGGCCAACTAAAGCTTCAAGACATGCCATTTGTGTAATAGAGTTAGCAGCAGAGGTCATATGTCCTTGAATTGCATTAATTCCATCAATTATTTCCTTTTGAGCAGCAGCATAACCCATTCTCCAACCAGTCATAGCATAAGCCTTTGAAAATCCATTAATTACAACACATTTGTCTCTTACTTCTTTAGATATAGAAGCAATGCAGAAATGTTTTTCACCATCATAAATAAGTTTTTCATATACTTCGTCTGATATTATGTAAAAATCATGTTTTAAAGCCATTTCAGCTAATTTCCTTAAACTTTTTTCTGAATAAACAGCGCCAGTTGGATTATTAGGAGTATTAATTAAAATTGCTTTTGTGTTTTTTGTTATCGCTTTTTCAATAGCATCTAAATCTAAAGCGAATCCTTCTGATTCTTTAGTTGGTACGAAAACGGGTTTTGCATCTGCAAGTTTAATCATTTCTTCATAACTAACCCAACAAGGAGTTGGAAGAATCACTTCGTCGTCAGTATCACATAATGTTAAAATTGCATTTACTAAAGGTTGCTTTGCGCCTGTGCCTACTGATATTTCATACGGCTTGTACTCTACATTATTATCATCTTTGAATTTTTTACATATAGCTTCACGAAGTTCAATTATTCCTGATACACCTGTATATTTAGTAAAGTTTGCATTAATTGATTGGATACCAGCATTACAGATGTTTTGAGGAGTAGCAAAATCAGGTTCTCCAACATTAAATGATATAATATTTACTCCTGCTTTTTTTAGTTCTGCTACTTTTCCTGTTAACACCAAAGTTGCCGATGGTTTTATGTTTCTTACTCTTTTTGAAAGCATGTCATATCCTCCTTGATATTATAATTTGCTTACTTGATAATCATTTAATATTAAAACATAATAAATACAATTTTAAAGCTTGGTCCAATATATTACTAATTATGAACAGTTTTAAAAATGTAATATTTATTTTAAAATATATTAAATATTGAAGATGCAAAAATTATGCCATATTGTTTATTAGTGAAATAATTGTTAATGTTTTTATTATTTAAATTTATACTATAAAATACCGTTGTAAGTTCAATATAACTACGATTTTTTGAAATTTATATTAATTTTTAAAAATAATAAAGAATGCATAGTTTTATAATTGTCAATTCTCATAAATGATAATTATTATTCTCATTTGAGAAATGATAATAAGAAAATAAGAAAACAAAATATAAAAATAAATTATAAAATATATCAAATTAGTAATTTAATAGTTAGTATAATTTATTTAAAAACACTTAAAAATCAATAAAAAAAATATAATTTAGTTAATAAAAATAGCAGTTTTAAAAAAGATAAATAAAAATAAAACAAAGTGGCATGGGATTTGCAAATATGATTGCATATTGTACAAATAACTTTTTATAATTATATTTGATAAGTTAAAATGTTGTTTTCTTATTAAAATAAATTGTAGTTTAAATTTTATATAGGTTTAAATTTGTATTAAAACTTCATTGAAACTAAAAATAAAATAAAAAGCAGGTATTTTAGAAATAGGAGGAAATATGAGCAAAGGGTTTTTAATAAAAAAAGCAACTGTTTATGATGGAACAGGAAATAGGCCATTTGTTAGTGATGTATTAATTGAAGGAAATATAATTAAAAAAATAGCGTTATATATAGAATCTAATGGTTATAGTGAAATAAATGGTGAAAGCCTTGCACTGTGTCCAGGAATTATAGATACACATAGCCATTCGGATTTAGAGCTGTTTAGAAACAAAGATATGATGCATGTAATAAGACAGGGTATTACAACAGAAGTAATAGGCCAAGATGGATCTTCTGTTGCACCACTTAATGACGCTCTTGTTGAAGAATTAGCAGACAATATGGCACCTCTTGCAGGTGTTATAAATAAGCCTTATTGGTGGAGAAGTATAAAAGACTATTTAGATGAAGTTAATAAGTCTGGAGCAGCTCCAAGATATTTAACGTTGGCAGGTCATGGCACTATAAGAATGTGCATTATGGGTAATGATAATAGAAAACCGACATTAGAAGAAATGGAAAAAATAAGAGATCTTACTGCTAAATGTATGGAAGAAGGGGCTAAGGGAGTTTCGTTTGGTCTTATATATCCACCAGGAAGTTATGCAGATACAGAAGAATTATTAGAAGTTGCAAAAGTAGTAGCGAAATATGATGGAATAATAATGGTTCATACGAGAAATGAGCAAGATAAATTATTAGAGTCTCTTGATGAAATGATTTATATAATGAAAGAAAGCAACGTTAGGATGCATATTTCTCATTTAAAAGCATTAGGTTACAAAAACTGGGGAAAAGTTGGTTTAGCATTAGAAAAAATTACAGCTCTAAGAGAAGAAGGATACGATATAACTTTTGATCAATATCCTTATACAGCAGCTTGTACAGGACTTAAGGTGATTGTTCCCATGTGGGCATATGATGGAGGAGAAAAAGAATTTCAAAATAGACTTAATGATCCAGTAGAATATGCAAAAATTTTAGATGATGTAAATAAAAACATAGAAGCAAGGGGCGGGAAAGAAAAAATATTTATAGCTACTGTAGCTTCAGAAGAGAATGCATGGATGTCTGGTAATGATTTGAAATTTATTAGCGAGAAAATGAACCTTGAACCAGGTGTTGCAGCATTGAAAATATTACAAATTGAAGGTCCATCTGTTGTAGCAATTTATTTTTCAATAAGTGAAGATGATGTTAATTTAATAATGAAAAGTTCAATTCAAGGAATATGTACAGATGGAATAATTGGCACACATCCGCATCCAAGAGCTTACGGTTCATTTCCAAGATTACTTGGCTATTACTCAAGGAAACTAAAGTTAATGACATTAGAAGAAGCTATAAGAAAAGTAACTTTAGAACCAGCAAGAAGACTAAGACTCTGGGACAGAGGATTAGTAAGAGAAGGACTAAGCGCAGATTTGGTTTTGTTTGATGCTGATAAAATTGCAGATAGAAATACATATTTAAATCCCAAAGAATATCCAGAAGGAATAAAATATGTATGGGTAAAAGGACAGTTGAAATTTAAAGAAAATTGAATGGAGGACAGATATAGTGATTGAATTGACAAAATTTGAAGATATTAAAAAAGCAAAAGAAAATTTTCCTGATTATGTAAAACATACGCCACTGCTTAGAGCAGAAAAATTAGATGAATTATTAAATCATAAGGTTTATTTTAAACCTGAATGTTTGCAAACTACTGGTTCTTTTAAGGTTAGAGGTGCTACAAATAAAATATTAAGTTTAACTCAAGAAGAAAAAGATAAAGGAATAATAGCCTCGTCTTCAGGTAATCATGGTTTAGGAGTAGCATTGTCATCTAATATGTTAGGAGTTCAATGTACTTTAGTATTACCAACTAATGCACCTATGACAAAAGTTAATGGAGCAAAAGCACTTGGCGCTAATGTTATTCAACATGGTTTTGGTTCTATTGAAAGGTATAAAAAATTATACGAAATAATGGATGAAGAAGGTCAAACACTTGTACATTCATATAATGATCCCGTACTTATAGCAGGCCAAGGGACTGTAGGATATGAAATAATGTTAGACTTACCGGATGTTGATGTTGTTGTTGTTCCTCTTGGAGCAGGTGGTTTATTAGCTGGAGTTTGTTTAGCAGTAAAAAGTATGAATCCCAATGTTAAAGTAATCGGAGTTGAGCCAGAAGCTATACCGAGGTATACTGAGAGTTTTAAAGTTGGACATCCAGTTGAAGTTGAATTGAAAAATACATTAGCAGATGGATTAATGGTTACTAAAACAGGTGAATATACTTATCCATTAATTGAAAAATATGTTGATGAAGTAGTTACTGTTAGCGATGATTTCATACAGGAAGCATTAAAACACACAATATTTAAAGGGAAATTAATAGTAGAACCATCAGCAGTAATTGGTATTGCAGCTTCATTATCTAATAAAATAAAATTTGAACCTGAAACTAAAGTATGTTATGTACTTACAGGTGGAAATATAGATGCTGAAGTTTTGATAGATTTAGTCAAATAATGATTTAGGCGGTGAAAGGATAAAGAAATTGATACCCTCCTCCACATTAAAATCAATTTCTTTATCTAATACAAAAAATAAGGAGAGTAAATTATGTATGATTTAATTGTAAAGAATGGAACTATAGTAACTGAAAAAAATGAATTTTTAGGTATGTTAGCAATAAAAGATGGAAAAGTAGCAGCTATACTAGAAAATAACTCAGATGTTGCGGCTAAAGAGATTATTGATGCAATGGGAAAACATATCCTTCCAGGGATAATAGATGCACATGTTCATGGTGGACATGGTGATCCTAATAGAGAAACACTGTATAATTCATCATTAGCTGCTGCAGCTGGTGGAATTACAACAATATTGGAACAACCTTTATCAACTCCTTCAACTGTTACATTGGAAGCATTTAATAACAAATATAAAGAAGCTAATGAAAATTGTGTAGTAGATTTTGGTTTATGGGGTGGTTTAGTTCCTGGACATATAAATGATATTCCTGATTTATTTAATGCTGGTGGACAGGCATTTAAATCATTTATGTGTAGATGTTCTAACTATCCAATGACAGATGATGGAACTTTGTTAAAAGGTATGAAAATTATTGGAGATTTGGGTGGACTTGTAGCTGTTCATGCTGAAAACGATACACTAATTCAACAACTTGTAAATGACTTTAATGAAATAGATAGAAAAGATGCTTACGCTTTCATAGAATCACATCCTGTTTATTCAGAATTAGAAGCAATTGAAAGATTTATATTTTTAGCTAAACAAGCACCTAAATGTAATGCGCATATAGTACATGTAAGTATTCCTCAAGGCATTAAGGCTGTTAAAAAAGCACAAATGGAAGGAGTAAATATAACTGCCGAAACATGTCCTCAATATTTAGGATTATGCGAAGATGATTTATATGAATTAGGTGGAATTGCCAAATGCGATCCTCCAGTACGACCTAAAGAATTAGTGGAAGAGTTGTGGAAATTGGTTATAGATGGAACTGTTGATATGATAGCTTCTGATCATTCACCACATCCATTTGAAAGAAAAGTAGTAGATAAAGATAATTTCCCATTTGCTAGTGAAGGTGTAACTGGTTTACAAACAATGTTTCCAGTAATTTTAACAGGGGGTGTTCATGAAAGAAGTATGAGTTTAAGTAGGGCTGTTGAAGTATGCTCATCAAATGTAGCAAGAAGATTTGGACTATATCCTAGAAAGGGTACTTTAGATGTAGGATCGGATGCAGATTTTATAATACTTGATTTAGATAAAGAGTGGGTCTGTAAAGCTGAAAACATGCATTATTTAAATAAACATACGCCGTTTGATGGAAAAACATTTAAAGGTTATATTGAGAAAACCTATGTTAGAGGAACTATAGTATGTGAAAATAACAAGGTTAAAGTAGAACCAGGGTTTGGTGAGTTTATAAAAATGAATATGAATAAATAAGAAAGGAGGGATTTTGTGAAAATATTAATAATTAATCCTAATAGCTCATTAGAAATGACGGATCTTATACAAAAAAGTGCAGAGAATTTTGTAAATGGTGAGTATGAAGTAATAACTTTACCCACTGAAGGTGCGCCAGAATTCATAGACACTTATAGAGATCAAGCATTAGCTGCACCCGGTATGTTAGATATAGTAAAAAAATATGAAGAGGAAGTTGATGCTTTTATTGTAGCATGCCATTGTGATCCTAACTTAGATTTATTGAAAGAAGTTACGTGCAAGCCTGTAGTAGGAATAGGTGAATCATCAATGAAAATGGCTTCAATGTTAGGCCATAAATTTTCGGTTATATCTACAGCACAACATTCAGTTCCTAACAAACAAGCACTTATTAGAAAATATCATTTAGAAGGATGTTTAGCATCTGTTAGATATCCAAAAGAAGAAATTGTAGGATGTAGCTGTAATGAAGAACAAATATATTTAGAAACATCAAAAGATGCTATAAAAGAAGATATGGCTGAAGTAATAGTTTTGGGATGCGCTGGGCTATCTGGGTTAGATAAAAAAATTCAAGAAGAAGTTAATTTACCAGTGTTAGATCCTATTCTATGTGCTTTGATTATTGCTTCGGGATTAGTAAAAGCTTCTTATACTACAAGTAAAATAAGAAGATATGCTTTAAGTTATTAAAACATTTGCTATATAAAATTAAAAAAGGAGAATCACTTTTATGGGAGAAAATTTGAAAGCAAGAAGAAAATTAGCCTTGCCAACACGTATGTTATTAGCACTTATTTTGGGCGCAATTGTAGGATTAGTAATAGGTAAACCGGTTACTCATTTTGCATTTTTAGGTGACATATTTATAAAGTTATTAAAGATGTGTATGTATCCATTGATTTTAGTTAGTATAATGCAAGGTATAACACAAGTTACTGATATGAGAAGACTTAAAAAGGTTGGAATTGGATTCTTTTGGTATTGGGCACTGTCTGGCTTATTCATTGGATTAGTTGGAGTTGTTTTTACATACATAGTTAAGCCAGGTGTAGGAATTGATATGGGTGTTGTAGTTGCGGATGAAGCTGTTAAAATGAACTTTATTGAAAACATAGTTGCATGGGTACCTGATAATCCTTTTAGTGCTACAGCAGCCGGAGATGTTCTTCAAATAGTAATAGTAGCTCTTATATTCGGTCTTATTCTTACTTCAATGCCTGAAAGTAAGTCAAAAACTATTTTGGTAGAAACTTTAGATGCGCTAAATCTTTGGGTAGGAAAAGTTATAGCTTGGGTTGTTGAACTTGCTCCATATGGTGTGTTTATAATTATGGCCAATATGGTTGCTACTATAGGAGGAACAACTATAGGTAGTATTTTGAAGATGCTTGTTACTATGTATTTAATATTTATAGTAATATTCGCTATAATTTACCCACTTATATTAATATTTGTTGCAAAAGTAAATCCTATACAATTTTATAAAAATGCAATGCCTTCATTAGTAATGGCGTTTTCCACATGTTCAAGTAATGCATCAATACCTGTTACTATGAAAACTTCTAAAGAAAACATGGGAGTACCAGCAGATATTGTAAATTTAATTACTGCACCTGCTGCTACATTAAACATGCATTCAAATTGCATGCAAACACCTTTGTATTGTATTTTTGCAGCTCAACTTTATAATTTACCTCTTACACCACTTCAATTAGGAGTTACTATAATTTTAGGTTTGATTTCAGCAGTTGGAGCAGCTGGTGTACCAGGTGGAGGATTCTTAATGATAACACTTGTTTTACAAGTAATGGATTTACCATTAACAATTGTTCCATGGATTATAGGAATATATACACTTATTGATATGCCAGGAACAATGGCAAATGTTTGTGGAGATATAGTTGGTATGGTAGTTGTATCATCAAGATTAGGGGAGTTAAATCGAGACGTATTTAATTCAAAGAAAAAAATCGAAAAAACTAAAGCAATAGCTTAAAATATTTTTATTAAAGCATTAGTTTAATAATATAAAAATAAAAAGGAGAATAAAAAATGAATTTACCAGCATGGCAAAAACCAGCAAGTCATCCAGCAGAATATCACTGTTGTGAAGCAAGAAGAGGAAGAGAATTTATAATTAGAATGATGAGTGGAGCAGATCCAGTTAAAGCAATCGAAAATTTTGCAAAAGAGCAAAATATTAGATTTGGAAAGGTTCACGCAACATTTATGGGAGCATTTAAACCATGTAAATACTTTGTATGGGCACCTGACACTACAAATCCTGACAATTGGCATAATGAGGCAGTAGCAGTAAATAATAACTTAAGTATGTTATGTGCAGTAGGCGGAATGATAGGAGAAAGACCATGTCCTGATGGAACGGTAGAACCATTTGTAGCAATGCACTTTGTAGCAGGAGGAGCATGGGATGTACAAACATTTGGTGGACATATTGTTGAAGGAACGACAATATTAGGTTGTATGCAAGTGTTTGTTACTGAATTATTAGACATAGAAGTATTAAAACCAGTTGATGAATATGGTGAAGCATACTCTTTCCCAGAAAATTTTTATGAGAATGTAGCTAAAAAATAAATATATAAGGGGCTTTTAAATGGCCCCTAAAAGAAATTTTTTTATATAATATTTAGGGGAGAATAATATGAGTAATTCTTTAGGTAAAAAAAAATTAGCACTTCCAATAAAAATTTTAATTGCCATGGCACTTGGCGGAACTTTAGGTTTTATAGTAGGACCTAAAATTGTTGCAATTGGGTTTATAGGTGATATATTTATGCGTTTACTTAAAATGTGTATATATCCACTTATATTATTAAGTGTAATTTCAGGAATATCACAAGTTGCTGATGTTACAAGACTTAAAAAAGTTGGAATAACTTTTATAATTTATTGGGCTGCTTCATCTATAGTCGCTGCTTTAACTGGAATAGGATTTGCATCTTTCATGCAACCAGGTAAAGGTATACACCTTGCAGAAGCTGAAAATGCTATTGAAGTTACGAAACCTGATATTCTTGGTTCGTTTATTGGGTGGGTACCACAAAATCCATTTAACGCATTGTCAGAAGGAAATGTAATACAAATAATAGTATTTGCTATAATATTTGGTATAGTATTAGCTGTTGCTAAAAGTACTGAATCAGGAAAAATTGTTTCAAGGGGTATAGATGCACTAAATGATATAATTGGAAGTGTAGTTGCTTGGGTTATTAGTTTGGCTCCTTATGGCGTTTTTGCACTTACAGCAGTAATGACAGGTACTTTAGGATTAGTAGTAATTGGTGGAGTTGCAAAGATGATTTTAACTTTGTATATGGCTTTAGCATTTATGTTACTTGTTATATACCCTCTGATTTTAAAATTCATATGCAAAGTAAGTCCTATAAAATTTTTCAAAAATATATATCCAGTAATGTTAATGGCTTTTTCAACGTGTTCAAGCTCTGCTACTTTACCTGTAACAATGAAATGTTCAAAAGAACGTTTAGGTGTTCCAGATGATATGGTTAATTTAATAGCACCACCAGCTGCAACAATAAATATGCATGGTGCAGCGGCAGAACATCCGCTTTATATTATTTTTGCAGCTCAAATGTTTGGAATGACACTTTCGTTGCCGGATATATTAATACTTGTAGTATTAGGTGTTATTATGTCTGCTGGAGCAGCTGGAATGCCTGGTAGTGGAATTATGATGTGTGCAATAATGCTTAATATTATGGGTCTGCCTTTAACTATGATACCTTGGTTAACGGGAGTATATTTCATAATAGACATGGTAACAACAACTATGAATGTTGCTGGTGATACAGTAGGTATGGTTACAGTTGCAACAAGGCTTGGAGAATTAGATAGCGACATATTTTACAGTAAAAAGGGTTCATACGCTCAATCTTAATAAATATTATATAGTAAAGGTGGTTTCTATATTTTTAGAAATCACCTATTTAATTACTACTTTAAAAAAATAAATATTTAATACTTGATTTGAAAATTGCTAAGCAATAAATAATTATAACAGGAGTAGTATTAATAAGTATCATATGAAAAATGAAATTTATAAACCTAATTGAAAGTGGGCACTTTGTTTTGTGTCATTTATACTAAAATTATTTTTATAATAAAATTTAAAGGAGAATAAAGATGAGAGAAATAGACCAGTTTTCAAGAATAGTAGGTGCAATGGGATGTTTTAATGAAATGATTTCGTGCGGCGCTAAAAAATTAGCTTTAGGTGCACCTGTATATGATGAAAAAGAAAGAGATGAACATTTAGAATTTGCAAAAGAGATATGTGAAAAAAGAGGAACTAAGTGGTATAAGGATGATGACGCTTTGTTAACAGACTTGTTTGAAGTTTCTTTAAATAAGGATAAGCACAATATTGTATTTTATAAAGAGGAAAAATATTTGGAAGAATATTTAAGCTTAAAAAAAAGAAAAAAAGAATTAGTATCATGTGGCAAATACGATAAAAAAGAAAGGTACAAATTAGCATATGATTTTGGTAAGTTATTATCATATAGTGATGCAGAAATAAATAGAATGATTGATGAAAATGAAGAATTAGAAGAATTTGTTACAGGTAAAATAACGGTTTGTTCACAAATATCATTTCTTTATTTTGATGATTTACAAAATGCAAAAAAGTTCTTTAGTGAAATATTAGGTTTTGAAGTAGCTTGTGATCAAGGCTATGATTATTGTTGCATATATAAAGTAAGTGAGTCATCATTTATTGGTGTAGTAGATAGAAATAGAGGAGCTGTAAGAGCTTCAACGAGAGATGGAGTTTTAACAAGTTTAGTAGTTGACAATGCAGATTATGTATATGAAAAGTTAAAGAAATTAAACTTAAATGAATTAACAGATTTAAAAAGAAGTGAAAGATTGAACATTAAATCTATTATGTTTACTGGCCCAGAAGGATATAGATTCGAAGTAGAAGAATTTTTAGATCAAAATACAAGAAAGTTTTTTTATAAATAAATAAATTAAACTTACATATAAATAAAGCAATATGGACCGTGAAAAATTAGTATTTAATAAAATAAATTATTCGCTTATAGAAAATAGTTAACAGGAAAAAAGGTATTACTATTGCTTTATTTAAAGTATATAAAATATTGTAAAAAGATTTCTAAAAAATATTATAAAGAGATTTCTTAGTGTTGAAAAACCAATAAAAATGTAGTATAATTATTATAATAAATCAAAAGTAGTTACGATTATATGAAAAAGTCAACTGTACTCTGTCTTAACTATTTTTAGGAGGAAATCATGCAATATTTTTCTACCAAAGAACTTCATGAATTTGCTCAACAAACAGTGGATGCTATGTGTGCTGTTCTTGATTTGCAAGTTACAATAGTTGATGAAAAGGCAAGGCGCGTAGCAGGAACTGGATGCTTTTCAAATAAAATAGATGAAAATTTGCCAACTGGATATGTTTTTCAAAGAGTAATAAATACAGGCGAAATATTTTTTATAGAAAATCCTGGGCAAACAAAATATTGTGAGGAATGCTTAGAAAGAGACATATGTAAGGAAAAAGCTACTTTATTGGTTCCGGTTAAATTGGATAAACATGTAATTGGTGGTATTGGATTAGCCGCAATGACTGATGAAGAAAAGATAAAACTTGTTAACAATATTGAAAGTTATACGAAATTCATATTAAAAATGGCAGAGTTATTGTCAGCTAAAGTAAAAAGTGATTTAGAATCAAATGAAAATTTAATTTTAGCAAAAAACTTAAATACAATAATAGAATCATATCCTTATGGAATAATTTCAATGGATTCCTTAGGTGTAGTTACACATTTTAATAGAAATGCTGAACTTATACTAAATATATCCGCTAAAAATATAATAAATAAACAGTATACAGATAAAATTTCTTGCGAGTTTTTGGAAAAAGCATTAAGTAATGCTGAAAGCTACCAGTCCATCAAAACTAAGTTTACTAAAAATGATAATTCAGAAGTAGTGCTGATTTTGTCTATTCAACCTATATTACAAAACGATAAGATAGAAAAGATAGTTTGTTTTTTTCAAGAATATAAAGAGAATAACAAAATAAATAAGATGATACAAGATAGTGTGAAGTATGCATCTAATAATATTCAAGGACAAAGTTTAGAATTGAAAAAAGTATTGGATTTAATAAGGAAAATAGCTTCATCTAATACAACAGTTTTAATTACAGGTGAAAGTGGAACAGGTAAAGAATTGTTTGCAAAAGCAATACATTATGAGAGCAATAGAAGTAACGAACCTTTTATAGCTATCAATTGTTCAGCCATACCAGATAACTTACTTGAGAGTGAACTATTTGGATATTCTAAAGGTGCATTTACAAGTGCAAGTGTAAATGGTAAGATAGGTAAATTTGAATTGGCTAACAAAGGAACAATATTTTTAGATGAAATAGGTGATATGCCTATTAATTTGCAGGCGAAATTATTAAGAGTTTTACAAGAGAAAAAAATAGAAAAATTAGGCGACACAAAGTCTATTGATATAGATATTAGAATATTAGCTGCAACTAATAAAGATTTGAAGGAACTTATAGTAAAAAAACTATTTAGAGAAGATTTGTATTACAGGATAAATGTTATACCTTTATATCTTCCCCCACTCAGGTTTAGAAAAGGCGATGTACCAATATTAGCAAAATATTTTTTAGAAAAGCATGATTTGCTATTATTAAAAGATATTAAAGGATTTTTGCCTGAAACAATTGCTATATTAAATAACTACGATTGGCCTGGAAATATAAGAGAATTGGAAAACGTTATAGAATATGCATTAAATATGGAAAATACTGAATTTATTCAACCAAGTAGTTTGCCCTTTGATTTAATAAGTGATAATAAAAAAGTTGATAGTAAAATTGAGATTAATAAAATGGGTGAAAATCTACAAAGTACAATAGATGAGGTTGAAAAAATGAAATTGAAAGAGTTCTTATCAATTTACGGTGATACTACTGAATCAAAAAAAATCATAGCTAAAAAATTAAATGTAAGTTTGAGTACACTATATCGAAAACTAAAAAAAATAGATTGTTAAATAAGGGGATGAAAATGAATACTACAATTAAAAATGTTGTTATATATGATGGATTGGGTTCGATTCCTTTTCAATCCAACTTATATATAGAAGAAGGAAAAATATCAAAAATTTCAAAACATTTTGATGATGAGTGTAATATTGTTATAGACGGATTAGGATTTGCAGTTTGCCCGGGTTTTATAGATGTACATAGTCATTCGGATTTAGAAATATTTAAAAAAGAAAAGTTGCATTATGCAATAAGACAAGGAATAACAACAGAAGTAATAGGACAAGATGGTATATCAGCAGCTCCTTGTAATGAATCTATAAAAGAATACTTATATGAAAAAGTCATGACATATTCAGGAAATACAGAAAATAAACATGTTTGGACGGAATTTAAAGATTATAAAAAATCTATTAATGAATCTACTTATGATGGTAAAATAGAAAATTTATTAGGCCATGGAACTGCAAGAATGTTTATAGCTAATAACCAAGATAGAAAACTTACAAAAGATGAAATTGAGAATATGAAAAATATAGTTAGAAAATCATTAATGGAGGGAGCTATAGGTGTATCATTTAGTATGATCAATACACCAAGTAGTTTTGGTGATGAAGATGAAATTGTCGAGGTATGCAAAGTCGTATCTGAATTTGATGGAATTGCCATGATGTATTTTGGTGATGAACATAATTTGTTGTTAGAAACCATAGATTTATTAGCCAGAATAGGTAAAAAAAGCAATGCAAGAATGCATATTTCACAATTAAAAGCAGTAGGTAATCGAAATCATGGTAAAATGAAGATAGCTTTAGAGAAAATAGATAAATATGTTAAGGAAGGTATAGAGATAAGCTATGATTGTTATCCTTATATAGCAATAAATTCACCATTAGATATTTTATTAGGTAAAAACTCATTAGATATAAACGAAATAATTGAAACAGAAGATTTATATATAAATGCTATAAAAGAAATTGACAATAATATTGAATCATATGGAGGAGAAGAAAATATAATTATAAGTTCATGTTCTAAATATAGTAGTTTTATTGGAAAAAGATTAAAAGAAATAAGAAGCCAAATGGGAATTGGTGCTTCTGAAGTAATATTAAAGTTACTGAGAGAAGATAATAATGCATTAGCATTATTTTTTGCTATAAATAATAATGAATTAGAAATACTATTAAAGCAACCATATTTATGCATATGTACTGATGGGATTATATCAGATTTTCCACATCCAAGGGTGTATGGTACTTTTCCACGAATGTTAGGGAATTATGCAAGAAATATGAAACTGTTTTCTATAGAAGAGGTTATTAGAAAAATGACAAGTGAACCAGCGCGTAGACTTAGATTGTGGGATAGGGGAATACTAAGAGAAGGAATGGCTGCAGACATAGTTCTTTTTAATCCAAATGAAATAAGAGATGGAAATTCATACATAAACCCTAAAAAGTTTCCTATTGGAATAAAGGCAGTTTGGGTAGATGGAATTATGAAATATGCTGAATTATGATTAAAATATTCAAATTTAAAACAAATAGGAAGTGGATTTCCACTCCCTATTATTTTTAATTAGCTAATTCTTCTTTTATCTCTTCAAGAGCTGAATCTATCTTTCCTGATTTAATTAACTCTAAAATAAAGTCATCTGTTGACGTAATTGAAAAGCCTTCTACAGAGTATCCTTCGATAAAATAACTATCACATGCATCAGGGAATAATTTTACCCAAACATCTAAAAAATCTTCGTTTAGCTCTACGTCTTTTATAATAGAAGCTGTAATAACTATGCTATCATGCTCTTTTGTATTGCATAGATACTCGTTGGTGCTATAAACTTTTTTGTTTAAAATTTTTTCTTTTTCTGTGTTCATATGTACCCTTCCACTTAATTCTTTTGTTTTTATTAAAAGTTGTATAATTCTTTTTATGAAAAATTTTTCATAAACCAAAAATAAAACATATTTTATATAATAACAACATTTTAAACCATAATCAAGATATTAATTGCTATTAAAAAAAATTTATAAAAACTCTTGACTTGGAGTGCACTTTAAGTGTTAGATTTAATAGAAGAAAGTTATAAGATTTTCACTTAAGAGATATAAAGACTAAAAATATATTAGTTAAAGATAAAAATTTCTGGTTAGAATATTTTATAATGACAAAATATTGATATAATCCTTAAAATCATTAGCAATAATTATTTAAAAAAAATTAATATAAAGGGAGAAAAAAAGTGATACAGAAAAAATTAGGATTTGGATTTATGCGT
Organism: Bacillota bacterium; assembly: GCA_029239575.1. Classification (GTDB taxonomy): domain Bacteria; phylum Bacillota; class Clostridia; order Tissierellales; family Sedimentibacteraceae; genus Sedimentibacter. The sequence goes on along the minus strand of JARBUP010000011.1, from coordinate 4,982 downwards.
TTACCAATAAAAAATAAGGAAGATCAGACAAGTTTTGATTTTGAACAAATAAATAAAATGGTGGACACTTTCTTAGAAAGAGGATTTAATTATTTTGATACAGCTTATATGTATCATAATTTTATGAGTGAAGTTGCTTTAAAAGAAGCATTAGTAAAACGCCATCCAAGAAATTCATTTATAGTTGCTACAAAATTGCCGACCATTCTTTTAAAAACATCTGAAGATTTAGATAGAATTTTCAATGAACAGTTAGATAAAGTTGGGGTGGATTATTTTGATTATTATCTTGTTCATAATTTAGGTGTATCTCATTATGAAATTGCAAAAAAAGTTGATGCATTTTCATTTGTGCAGAAAAAGAAAGAAGAAGGAAAAGTCAAAAATATTGGATTCTCTTTTCATGATACAGCCGACTTATTAGATGAAATATTAACTGAACATCCGGAAGTTGATTTTGTACAGTTACAGTTAAACTATATAGATTGGGATAATGAAGGTATTCAGTCTAAAAAATGCTATGAAATTGCAAAGAAACATAATAAGCCAGTCATCGTTATGGAACCCATAAAAGGCGGTACATTGGCAGAGGTACCTGAGGAAGCAGAAAAGTTATTTAAAGAATATCATCCTGATATGTCTGTATCATCCTGGGCAATTAGATTTGCAGCAAGCCATGAAAATGTAATTATGGTTCTTAGCGGCATGTCGTCTATGGAACAACTGTTGGACAATACAGGATATATGCAAGAGTTCAAACCATTTGTACAAGAAGAATTTAATATTGTAAATAAAGCTGTAAAGGTTATTAATGAAGCAATTGCCATTCCTTGTACCGCATGTCAATACTGTGTTGACGAATGTCCTAAAAATATTGCAATACCAAAATATTTTTCACTTTATAATACAGAGAAAATGGAAATAAAAAAGGTATTTTCTTTACAAGGTTTATATTATGCAAATACAAACAAAACTTACGGTAAAGCATCTGATTGTATCGAATGTAAGAAGTGCGAGAGAAGCTGTCCACAGCATATTGAAATTACAAAACATTTGAAAGAAGTAGCAAATACATTTGAAAAATAGAAATAGAGATCAAGGAGGTATTTCCTATGACAATTACAGAAGTGAGTAAAAAATATGGGCTTTCAGCTGATACACTTCGTTATTATGAAAGAGTTGGTCTGATTCCTACAGTAAATCGTAATAAAAATGGAATTAGGGATTATTTGGAAGAAGACTGCAGATGGGTGGAATTTATTAAATGTATGAGAAGTGCAGGTCTTCCCATTGAGGTATTAATTGAGTATGTTAAGCTTTTTCAAGAGGGCGATGAAACTCTTGATGCAAGAAAAGAACTATTAACTGAACAACGCAAACAATTAGCAGAAAAAATGGAAGACATGAAAAAAACAATAGAACGATTAGATAATAAAATTAAAAGGTATGTTTAGTCAGTGTTTGAAAAGGAAAAATAACTAAAAAAAACGGATGATTAGTTTTTTACATCCCAATAGAAAATATTAATTATAAGTGTGATGTTTGGAATATAGCGTAGAATTAAAAAATGCCCTGCAAAATTTGCACCATGTAAATTTTGCAGGGCATTTTTTGCATGTTAACGTATTTCAAAAAAAATAAGTTTATAAAAAACATTGCAAAATAAGCAAAGTGAGTAATTTATAATATTGGCACGAAATTTGTAATATATAAGAGTAATTAAAAGCGAGTATTAAAAAGATACTTTTAATAATAATTTAAAAATTTGAGGTGATTTGATGAGTTACATTGAAGTTTTAGAAAATATTTTAGATTCAAAAGACGTAACAGTTGGAGGAGGTTCTGCTTCAGCTTTATCAGGAGCGATGGCTGCCGGACTAATTGGTATGGTAGCAAGATTATCGCTTAATAAAGAATATGGACTTGAAGACAGTAAGTATTTAGAATTAGCAGATGAGTTAGATGTAATTAATTCAGAATTGATTAAAGGTGTGGAAGAAGATGCTAAAGCTTATTCAACAATAATTGAAGCTTATAAACATCCAAAATCTACGGATGAGGAAAAAGCTTTAAGAAAACAAAAAATAGAAAATGCAGGAGTTACTGCTGCAACAGCTCCTTTAAACAATGCTAAACTTTGCAATAGAGTATTACAAATTGGACAAATATTGGACGGCAAATCTAATAAAAATGCTGCTTCCGATATAAGTATTGGAATTAACTTAGCTAAGATAGGTGTTGACGGCTGCATTCAAAATATAGAAGCTAATTTACCTTTAATTAAAAATGAGGAAATATTAGCTAAGTTTAAAAATGAAATTGATAATTTAAAATAATTAAATTAAATATTATAAATTTGGAGGAAAGTAAATGAAAACTTTAATAGCAGAAGTAAATATTAGTGAGGGAACAAATTTAGATGTAGTAAACCAAGTAAAAGAAGCATTGTTAGAAGGCGGAAATATTGAATTAGTTGACCTTAATTCTGACAAAGACCATAACAGATCTGTATTTACATACAGGGGTGAACCAGAAGCTGTTTTGGAAGGAACTAAAAGATTATCTAAAAAAGCAATTGAACTTATTGATATGACAGTACATAAAGGAAGTCATCCAAGAATGGGAGCAATAGATGTAGTACCTTTCATTCCAGTTAAAAATGTTACAACTGAAGAGGCAATAGCTATTTCTAAAGAATATGGAAAATATTTAGGAAGCCTTGGAGTGCCAGTATATTTTTATGAAGATTCTGCAACAAGAGAAGACAGAAAATTGCTTCCTAAAATAAGAAAAGGTCAGTATGAAGCATTGCCAGAAAAAATGCAAGATGAAAGCTGGAGACCGGATGAAGGACCATTTGAATTCAACCCGAAAAGTGGTGCAACAGTAACTGGCGCAAGATACCCACTTATAGCATTTAATGTTAACTTAGATACAGAAAATATTGAAGTAGCAAAACAAATTGTTAAAGCAGTTCGTGGTGCATCTGGTGGTTTTCAAAATGTTAGAGCAATTGCGTTAGAGCTGCCAGAAAAAAAGATGGTACAAGTTTCTATGAATTTAACTAATTATTCTAAAACTCCAATTCACAGAGTGTATGAAACTATTAAGACAGAATTAACAAGATACAACGTTAATATTGCAGATACTGAATTAGTTGGACCGGTACCTGTTTATGCATTAGAAGAGATGCTTAAATTCTACATTAAAGTTAATGACGATTTTACATCAGAACAAATATATTCTTAGAAGAAATATGCATATGATTAACTTTAAATAGATTTAAAGTTAATCATATGTAAGTAGATTAGTTGCAAATATAAAGATATTACTATTAAATCAAAACTTGTTTTATGGATAAATACTACTATTTAAATTATAAGATTACGTATTATTAAGATGTTGCTTTTAAAATTTTTAATAAAAAAATCGTATTACTAAGGAGAGGAATCTATGAAATTTGAAATAATTGAATCTGTTTTTACATTAACACTAGATAATATAGGAACTATGACTTTAGCAGCTATCCTGCTGATGATTGGTTACTCTGTTAAAGGAAAAGTATCTGCACTTGATAAATTTTGCATACCGGCTCCAGTAGTTGGAGGATTTATATTTGTTTTTGTAAATTATTTATTACATTTAAGCGGTGCTGTAGAATTTAAATTTGATACAACTTTTCAAGCAGCCTTTATGCTTGCATTCTTCACAACTGTAGGATTAGGAGCTAATCTTAAAGTATTGTTAACTGGAGGAAAGTTATTAGTATTGTATTGGGTAGTGAATGTTGTAATAACTGTTCTTCAAACAGGACTTGGTATAGGACTTGGCTCAGCTTTAGGAATGCATCCTGCATATGGTATAATTTCTGGACCAATAGCATTGGTTGGAGGACATGGAGGTGCAGCTGCATACGGTCAAACGCTTGAAGGTATGGGATATCCTGGAGCAAGCCTTGTGGGATTAGCTTCAGCAACATTTGGACTTGTAGCAGCCAGTTTAATTGGTGGACCTCTTGGAAGAAGATTGATAGTAAAATATAATTTAAAACCACAAAATGACGAAAATTTCAGCATTGATACAAGCGGATATGTAGAAACTGAAGAAAATAAAGTTGAACTTGATTATGGCAATACAATGAAAAATATTACTGCATTACTTATTTGTATGACTCTTGGTTCTGTAATTGTAGGATATATTGGAAAACTTATTAATATGTCAATTCCAACATATGTTGGAGCAATGTTCTTTGCCGTATTAGTAAGAAACCTTAATGAAAAATTTCATTTCTATAATTTCAGCATAGATTTTAATGATAAAATTGGAGATGTTAGTTTAGGTATATATCTTTCAATGGCACTTACAACATTAAAACTTTGGGAACTTGCAGAGCTCGCATTACCTTTGATTATTTTATTATCAGTTCAAACAATAGGTTTAACATTACTTACTTATTTTGTTATATTTAGAATATTGGGTAAAAATTATGATGCAGCAGTTATGTGTGCTGGATTAATAGGACACGACATAGGTTCAACACCTACGGCAGTTGCAAATATGACAACTATACATGCTAAATATGGTGAATCAAAGAAAGCATTAATAATAGTTCCAATTGTTGGGGCATTTTTAATAGATGTTTTCTATCAACCATTTGTAATTTACATGATAAACTTACTTTGTTAAAACAGTAATAAAATTTAAAAAAAGGATAAGGCAAATGTCTTATCCTTTTTTTAAAAAAATTTATAGACGAAAATTAGATGTTTAAAATATAAAATATAAATAAATGATTTACTTAGGAGGATTTTATGGCAGAAAAATTTTTATCAGATATCGAAATTGCTCAACAGGCAGAGATGCAAGTAATTAATACAATAGCGGACAAAATAGGAATACCGGATTTATATGTTGAAAACTATGGCAAATATAAGGCTAAAATAGATTTCAGATATTTACAAAATGAATTAAAAAATAATGAA
>JARBUP010000201.1 GCA_029239575.1 Bacillota bacterium | reverse complement strand
GTTTTGGTGGAGGTGCAAGTGCAGGTGCTTCAAGTGTTGCAAGTGCTCCTCAAGTAACAAGCTTAATACCAAAGTAACTAGTCTTTAAAGGCTAGTTACTTCTTTATAAGGAGGTTTTTATGTTTATATATCCGGGAAATTTAAAAGAAAAAAAGACATTCCTTTGTTTAACTGTATCAGACCTTGCCATAGGCGGGTTTTTAGCTGTTATTTTTATTGTATATTCAATAGAAAATCTCAGCTTTACATTATTAGCAGTGCCAATTTTGTTTTTTATATCTAGAGTTCGTATATTGGATAACTCATCAAATTTATGGGAAGAAATTTTCAAAGCATTTAACTATATAGTTGATTCACAACAGTGTTATTTTTGGGGAAAAAGGGAGGAAAAATAAGTGAGCTTTTTAAAAATTAAACCAAAAGTTAATACAGCTAATAACAAAAATAATTCAAATATAAAACGTAGTAAAAGTGAAAATAGAGCAAAAAAAACAGTACAGGAGCTGTTGGACATTCAACAGATAAAACAAAAGATAATACAGGGTTCTGAAAGAAGTAAGTATTATATAAGATTGGCACCCAAAAACATTAATATTTTAACTGATGAATTTCTATTAAATGAAATTCATCAGTTAAAAAGTGTGTGCAATATTACTCAAAATATTGAATTTTTGGTTGTTGATAAAGTAGAAAGGTTAGAAGATAACAAAAATTATATAGAAAAATTATTAAATGAATCTTATGACGATACTTACAGAACCTTACTAGAGAAAGACCTTGAATATTTTAAAGAGTTAGAAACTTCAAAAGGTTCTAGTAGAGAATTTTATTTTATTATTCCATTCAAAAATACAGATATAAAAAAAGTTCAACAGCAATTTATAAAAGTTCAACAAGTACTAGAAAATAGAGGTTTTACTATTTTAGAATGTAGTGAAAATATATTAAAAAACATGCTACAGGTGTATTTAGAAAGAAACTTTAGTGGTGAGGTTGTAAAAGATTTTGATATATAAAATGGGGGGATATAATGAGCATTTTAAAGATTAAAAGAGATAGTAAATCTTTAACAGAAGAACAAAAAGAACAGGCTTATATTAAAGATTTTATAGACATGATAAGTCCTAGTGTAATAAAGTTTTACCCTTCTTATTATGTTCTTGGAAACACATATAGAAGAGTATTTGCAATAAGAAACTGTCCATTAAATACAGATAATAAAGCATTATTAAGGAAGTTTGGAGAGAAAACTAATATAACATTGAAAGTATATTGCAATCAAATGTCTGTAGGAGAATATGAAAACTCTATTGAAAGCAGTGTGAATAAAAATATCTCTGATACTACAGAAAATAAATTTATTGCAAGGACTAAAGCAAATCAGCAATTACAAATAACTCAAAACTTAGTACAATATTTAAATCAAAATAAAGATGAAAGAATGTTCAAAGTATCTGTATTCATTGAAGCAATTGCTAATAGTCAGGAAGAATTGACAGAACTTACTAACGATATGATAATAAAACTAGACGGAATCACTTATGATAATTTATTTTTAAGACAAAGAGAGGGTTTCGTAGCTGTAAATCCTTGTGGATATAATTTACTAGGATTACAATTTGAAAGGCATATGCCATCATCAAGCTTAGCAAATTTATTTCCTTATAGTTATAGTGGCTCTATTGATATGAATGGTTTTCCTATAGGAAAAGATAAATTTGGAGGTAACATAATAGTTGATTTTGATAAAAGAAATAAAACTCATACAAACTCAAATATTGTTATTTTAGGAAATGCAGGAGAAGGGAAAAGTTATCTTTTAAAGCTCATAATTACTAACTGGAGAATGAAAGGTAAAAAAATAATTTGTTTAGATGCCGAGCATGAATATGGAACACTTACAAAAAATTTAAAAGGTACTTTTATAGACTTAATGACAGGAGAATATATTATAAATGTATTAGAGCCTAAAACATTTAACGATAGTAATTACAGTGGTGACAATGAGGAAAACAGTCAAAATTACTTTGTAAGTACCTTTAATAAAAAAACAATTTTAAGTCAGCATATATCATTTTTAAGAGACTTTTTTAAGGCATATAAAAATGATTTTAATGATGAATTAGCAGATGTTTTAGAAATAGAATTAGAAAGAACATATAAAAAATTTAATATAGATTATGAATCGGATTTAAAGAATAAAAAGGCAACTGATTATCCAATACTTTCTGATTTATATAGTACAATTGAAGAAGATTTTAACAATTATGATAACCTTAAATTTGCTATATATACGAAAGAACAGTTACGTGGATTACTTATAGGATTACATTCAATTTGTAAAGGTTCAGATAGCAGATTTTTTAATGGATATACAAACATACCAAGCTTTGATTTTGTAACTTTTGGTGTAAAAAGTCTTTTAGAAGCTTCCAGTAATTTAAAAGATGCAATGCTATTCAATGTGCTTTCTTATATGACAAATAAGCTTTTAGTTGAAGGAAATACCGTTGGTATACTTGATGAATTTTATTTATTTTTAGATAATATAGTTATGGTAAAATACGTAAGAAATTTTGCAAAAAGAGTAAGAAAAAAGGACAGCTCCATAGTATTAGCAAGTCAGAATATAGAAGATTATTTAATGAAAGATATAGCAGAGCTTACAAAGCCATTGTTTGCAATACCAACTTATAAATTTTTGTTTTATCCGGGCAGCATAGATAAAAAAATATACATGAATTTACTTAATATAAATGATAGTGAATACAATTTAATTAAAGCACCAAATAGGGGGAATTGTTTATTTACAAGTGGAAGTAATAAATACAATTTACAGGTTGAAGCACCAAAACACAAACAAGCTTTGTTTGGGAGTGCAGGTGGTAGATAATGAATCCACGATTAGTCATTTCATTAGCAAAAATGCTATTAAATGAAGATAGTAGAAAGAAAATTATTTATATTATAATAGGCTTAATGCTTTTAATTTTCCTCCCCATTTTAGCCATTTTTGGAGGTGGTATTAGTGGGGGAGGAAGTCCAACAGGTAAGGCAAATGTACCACCATATATTGAAAAATGGAGACCACTTTTAAGTATATATACGAATAAATATCAAGTTGGACAATATACAGATTTTCTATTAGCATTGATGTATCAAGAAATAGGAGATTCAAGCACATCAGATGTTATGCAAAGCTCTGAATCCGCAGGATTACCGCCTAATTCTATACAGAATCCCGAAGAAAGCATTGATACAGGTGTAAAATATTTTAAATCAGTTCTAGACTATGGAAACAACAAACATGTTGATTTTAACACTATAGTTCAAGCTTATAATTTTGGATGGGGGTATATTGATTTTATAGCATCAAATGGAGGTAAAAGCACAGAAATATTAGCTCAAACTTATTCATCAATGGAAGCTTCAAAAATGGGATGGAAATCATATGGAGATGTAAATTATGCTGAAAAAGTAATGAAAAATTTAGCACAAAATGAGGTTATTACAGCAGTAAACAGTTCTCCATTAGGAATAGATAATTATAATAAACTTATGTCAGTTGCTTTGCAGTATCAAGGAAAGCCTTATGTGTTTGGTGGAGCTTCACCAATCACAAGTTTTGATTGTAGTGGATTAACTCAATATGTATATAATCAAATTGGAATTAAGCTATATAGAACAGCACAAGAGCAATATGACCAGTGTGCAAAAGTGTCACAAACTGATGCACAACCGGGTGATTTAGTATTCTTTCAAGGCACTTATGTTACTAGCGATCATATAACCCATGTAGGTATATATGTAGGTAATAACAAGTTTTATCAAGCAGGAAGTAAAGGCGTTGGTTATGCAGATTTAACCGGATATTTTCAACAGCATTTAGTTGGTTTTGGTAGAATACCAAAATAATAAATATATATAAATTAATAAAAAGGAGTGAATGAAATGTATTATAAAAAACCGTCACCGTTAAAACCAGTTGGAATAACAGCATTGATTTTTGGAGTATTAGGGGGATATATATCTTTTCAATTTCCTACTACTAATTCAGTATTAGGTAATCTTGCAATTTCGGTAACAATGGGGGGGAGCAGTGCAATATTTGGTGCTATAGTAGGCTTTATTATTTACTTAGTATTTAAGCCTACAAGTACAAGCTTGATGTTAAGAGAGCAGAATGAGTTAATAAGAAATCAAATGAAAGGTACTAAAGCTGATGAGCTAAACAAGTTAGCAGGATTAAGAAAAAATGGTGCTATAACAGAAGAAGAATTCAACAGATTAAAGAATGAAATTTTAAATAGAAGGTAATGGAGGCTTAAGGATATGTTTTATAGTAATAAGAGGATTATATATGTATCATTACTATTACTAGCTCTTATTGTATCGTTTGTAGTGGGTAAAAATATTGGAAATAGTTCAACAAAAAGTACAAAAGTATTAGCGGAAACAGCTACAGTAGAAAATAAAAACTATAACTCACCTTTAAGTATAAAAGGCACAGATTATTCAATGGGATATAGTGTAAGCAATGCTTTTTTTATAGATAAATCTACAATGAATTTTAGTATTAATATGCAGATTAGTAATAATGTTGATACTCTTAAAGTAGTAGCAAAAGACCAAAATAATAATTTATTATCACTTATTACAAATGCATCAAATAATCAAAATACAATGAATTATACAATTAATTTAACCGATAATGTTACTAAAATAAATATTACTGTGTATCCATTAAATAAAGATATGTCAAATAAAAATGATTTAGATTTAACTGCAATTCCTTATCAAAATACTGTTTTAAATACTGAATTAATAAAGAAAAATCAGATTGATAATCTTCAAAATTAGTAGTAATATTAATAACAAAAGGAGGGATATTTATGAAAAAAACATCTTTTAAAATATCATATGAAGAAGAAAAAATCAAAGCAATTTCAGTGTCATTAAAATCAAAAGATAAGAATATAAATGATGAAATAGTTAAATTTTTGGACGGATTATATAATAAAAATGTACCTAAATTATTAAAACAATTTATTGAGGAAAGTGAATTAACAGAAACAACAAAAGAAACAGCAACGGAAACATCAGCAGAGTAAATTTATATAAATTACAGTTGCAATTTATAATGGTTTATACTAAAATATATCTACTCAATGAGTGCAATTCAATGAAACCATATAGGTTGCAGTCATTGAGTAGCATAAATTTCATGGCTAAAGCCAGTGAAATCAACGTAAAACAAAAAGTAGGATTGCAGTCATTGAGGAGGCGGACAAAATTACTCAAAACATGCTTCTCAAACATTGCAATCATATTTTCTTTATTTACTGCCTACCAAGGCAAAAAAAATTCTTATAAAAATTCGCTCTACGGGAGCTTTTTTCACAAGAACCACAGCAAAGCTGTTTTTTTATTTGCCAAATAACTTTTTGTCCGCCTATTGCAAATCTTACTAT
>JARBUP010000200.1 GCA_029239575.1 Bacillota bacterium | reverse complement strand
ACAGGCTTAGAAGTCATTAAAGAAATATTGCCAACACTGCCATTAACTAAATTTATTATAATTTCAGGATATGATGAATTTGAATATGCTCAACAAGCAATAAAATTAAAAGCATATGATTATTTACTCAAGCCAATTGATAAAAAAAATTTGTTTGCTGTATTAGAAAATGCATGCAATGACTATGCAAAAGAAAAAAAAGCATTTGCTGAAGAACTGACAAATGAAAATCCAACTGTTCAGAAAAAAGCCATTGATTTCATATACAAAAATTATAATGACAGTGAACTTTCATTAAACACAATTGCTAAACAACTTCATATCAGCGAATCATATTTAACACGTATAGTAAAAAACAAAACAAATATGAGTTTTTCAGATTTGCTTACTAAAATTAGAATGGAAAAAGCTATTTCTTTGCTACTATCAAATTCTAATTTAACAGTGTTAGAAATATCGGACAGAATTGGATATAAGAGCCAGCATTATTTCAGCAAAGTATTTAAAGCATATACGGGAATGACTCCAACTGATTATAAGAAAAATAATACAAATTAAGTGCAATATACAACGAAAACTTTATGTATTTAAATTAAGAGAACCTCTTATAACATAAAATATGTTATAAGAGGTTCTTTTTTAATATGAATCTATATTTTAAAATATAAAATGTAATACAGGTACTGTAAATAAAATTGTCAATATAACTCTTTCCACCCAAATCAATAAATAATCTTTCATAGAAAGCGGAATTTCTGTCGCCATCATACAAGGTATTGATGCAGAGAAAAACAATATTTCTGAAACGCTCACTACAGCAATTGTAAATTTAGTTATAATAGGTGCTTCTGTAACAATCAACGATGGTAAAAACATTTCTGCAATGCTTAAAGCGCTGGCTTTAGCTGCAAGCAATGGCTCTGGAACTTGAGTTAACAATGTGAAAGGGTAATAAATGTATCCTACTATATCAAATATAGGTGTATGTTTAGCTAAAAGTATACCTAATACACCAACTGACATAAGTGTTGGTCCTATGGCAAGCGCAAGATTTATACCATCTTTTAAATTATCTACAATGCTTTCCATAACAGTAGGAGCTTTGTCAAAAGCAGCCATACCTTCTTCATATGCTAATTTAAATCTGTTTCCAGTAACTAACTTTTCAGGATCACCTTTTTGTCCATCATAATAAGTATCAGGTTTTTTGCTCAAAGGATAAATCCTTCCTGTTACAGCAGTAACTATAAATGTAACTACTAATGTTAGCCAGAAATATAACAGCCAATGTTCCATGATACCTAAAGTTTTTGCTACTATAACCATGAATGTAGCTGATACTGTTGAAAATCCTGTTGCAATTATTGCTGATTCTTTGCCCGTATATTTTCCTTCTTTATAAACTCTGTTTGTTATTAATAGCGCTAATGAATAGCTACCAACAAATGATGCTACTGCATCTATTGCAGATCTGCCTGGAGTTTTCCAAAGAGGTTGCATTACAGGTTGCATAAATACGCCTATATATTCCATTAATCCGTAATTAACTAAAAATGCAAGGAATATGGAACCAATTGGAACTATTGTAGTTACTGAAATAACTATTTTATTATAAATAAATGGAATTACATCTGCTTCCATCAATAACGCAGGACCTACATTAAAAATCCCCATAAATACAAATACGATACCTAATAATTTCAATAGTGAAAATACAGTTGATGATGTGCTTTTATTCCATGTTTTGTTAATAAAAGGAATAACTCCTCCCACAGTTACAATTATTCCAGCATATACTGGCCCGAAATAAGGTATTTTTTTAATTGCATTTACAATATGGTCCAATGGTATTGAATTTAAACCATTAACTGTAATTGTTACGAAAAACATAAAAATACCAAACAAAGCGTAGAGAATAAATTTAAAAGTTTTTATTCCATCAAATTTTCTTTCCATTTTAATATCCATAATTTTTTCCTCCTAAAATGATTGTTTTTGTTTTGCAAAACGATTTCATATCCCGTTTATTACTTCAAGACAAATTCATTGTAGTATAATTTTAAAATTTTGTCTTTAAACTAAACCGCCGAATAGTTGTACTTTTACGAACTCAACTTAAATATTATTTATATGATAAACTTGGTAGATTAAATGAGGTGGTTTTGTATCAGGAAACTAATGAATGGTAATTAAATTAGAATATGTCTATTTATGAATCTCAATATTTTATAATTATTTTGCCAAAATAAAATCACCCTAAATGTTAGTTTGTTTTTCTAACATTTAGGGTGCACTTTAATTTAAAGAATTTATATTATTGTCTAACTTCTTCAATTGTTTTTGTTATGCTATGAGTGATTGGTTTCCATTCAATTTTCTTAAATAATGCAACTATTGAAATAGGTATATATGTGAATATGAATATTGGGAAAGTAAATAAATACATAATCTTTTTAAATGTTGTTGAATTTATTTGTTTCCATTCTGTTATTGTTGTTAATGCACCTATTGCAAATAATACTAAATATGAGTTAACACCAGCCATAATTATTGCTTTTGATGTTTCTTCAATAATCATAGGTGATATTTCTATATTCAATAAACCAACTGTTAAGAAAGCTAAATTAACCATGGCGCTTGCTAATGATAATATTAAACAAGGCATTACAGTCATTAACATATCATAACAACTAAAGTTTTTATTTTTAAATAAATTTATAAATAAATCTTTACCGTATTTACCGAAAACTTGATAAAATCCTTTAGCCCATCTTAATCTTTGATTCCATGATTGTTCAAATATATATGGTTGTTCATCATATAATACTGCTTTGTCACAATAACCTATTAATTCACCGTTTATTGCGCAATCTATAGAAAATTCAATATCTTCTGTTAATAAGTGATGTTTCCATCCGCCGTTTTTATTGATAATATCATCATGAACTAAGAAACCAGTACCAGAAATAGCACAACCTGTTTTTAACATCATTCTTGAATTGTTAAGAAATTTAGCTTCTCTTAAAAACCATAATGAATATCCTGCTGAAATCCAGTTTGTATCATAATTTTTTGAGTTTCTATAACAAGTTAATACTTTATAACCATTATCAAATACTTTATTCATTTCAGCTATAAAGTTTTCATCCAATAAATTATCAGCGTCAAAAACAAAATAACCTTCATATTTAGAATCTGAATATTCATTTTTAATAATTTTTAAAGCATAATCTAAAGCATATCCTTTACCAACTTGTTGTTTGTTAAATCTTTCGATAACAGTAGCTCCAGATTCTCTTGCTATATCTGCTGTATTATCAGTACAATTATCTGCTACAACGAATATATCTACTAATTCAGTAGGGTATTTTTGTTTTTTAATACTTTTAATTAAGTGACTTATTACTGCACTTTCATTTCGTGCTGCTATTACAACTGCATACTTATGTTGTGTATTACAGTTTAATTCTCTTTTTTTCGCAAAAAGCGCTATGAACACAAAATACGCTTGGTATAAGTAAAATAATGTAAATACTAACAATATAATTAAATTAAATGTTTTTATAAATGATAACAATTTTAAACCTCCAATTGTTTCTTAATCTTTTCGTTTTATTCTCTTCGTAGTATAGCATTATTTTTTAATAAAACAATTAACAAATTCTTAAGTTTTATTAAATTTATAGCATACGTTTTCAACGTTAGTTTGACTTAACCTTAAAAAGAGTGTTCATAATTTTTTACTATAATTTGCCATAAAGGTATTAATAAACTACAAAGTAATTGACAACAATAAGAAAATTACATATACTATATATACATAAATAAAAATAGGAGTGTTATATAATAATGGAAAGTGACGGGATAAGTCAGGTCATTATATTAAGTTTTTTAATAATTGCATCAGCTTATTTTTCAGCAACGGAAACAGCATTTGATTCTTTTAATAAAATTCGTATTAAAAATTTAGCAGCATCAGGAAATAAAAAAGCAAATTTAGTTTTGAAATTAGAGGATGATTTTGAAAACTTAATGTCAACTATAATTATAGGTAATAATATTGTAAATGTTGCAGCTACTTCGTTAGCCGCATTTATTTTTATTAAACATTATGGAAATGTGGGATTAATAAGTTCATCCGTAATTATGATGTTTATAATATTAATATTTGCTGAAGTATTGCCAAAAAATATTGCAAGAAAATCACCTGATAATTATGTTATGTTTTCAGCACCAATGATAAGCTTTTTTATAATTATTTTTAAACCTTTAAATTTATTTTTAGCACAATTTAAAAATATTATTAATAAATTATATAAATCTGAAATGCAGCCAAACGTAAAAGAAGATGAATTGATGACAATGCTTAATGAAGTAGAAAACGAAGGTTATATTAACAAAAGCGAAAGTGATTTAATTAGATCTGCAATAGAATTTAATGAAGTTGTTGTTGAAGATATTTATACACCAAGAATTGATATTGAAGCTATTGATATGGAAGATACTTTTGAAGAAATTAAAGAAAAATTTCTAATGAGTGGATATTCAAGACTTCCTGTATATCAAGATAATATAGATCAAATTGTAGGAGTAATTCACGAAAAAGATTTTTACCAAGCAATAAATAGAAAAGAAAAAGAATTTGAAAAACTTATTTCTAATGTTTTATATGTAACCCAAAATAAAAAAATTTCTGAACTGCTAAAAGATTTACAGCGTTCTAAAGCCCATATGGCGATTGTTATAGATGAGTACGGTGGTACTTCAGGCCTTGTAACAATGGAGGATATAATAGAAGAGCTTGTTGGTGAAATATGGGATGAACATGATGAAGTAATAGAGTGGTTTAAAAAAATAGATGATGATAAATACCTTATTTCTTGCAATGCTGATATTGATGATATGCTTGATTTATTTGGAGTTGAAGTTGACGAAAAGTTAGATGTTACAACAGTAAATGGCTGGTTAACAATGATTTTTGAAGAAATTCCAGATGAAGGTGGAAAAATAATATTTAAAAATTTAGATATTACTGTTACAAAAGCTGAAGCAAACAGAGTATTAGAAATATGCGTTGAAAAAATTTAACTCAGTAATTTACAAATAAATATTGTATTTATATATGAGAACGAACATATGATTTAATATATGTTCGTTTTATTTATGCCCTAACCCCATTTTTTCGACCGTAGGGAGAAAAAAATGGTTGGTAGGTCAAACGCAACGAATTCCAAATTTATGCGAACGATAGTGAGCGGATAAATTTGTGAATGAGACTGCGCGTCAAACTTTGATTAACCTTAGAGCAAAAGAAATGGTTAGCAATTCAAACACAACTGCATATGCACAATTAAAAACTATAATTAATCTAATATTTTTAAAAAGAAAGGATGATCACATGAAAATAGTTTGGTTTGGATTAATATTTCTTGGATTGGTATTTTCTGTATTATCAGGAAAACCTGAAGTTATTTCAGAAGTGTTATTTTATCATATCC
>JARBUP010000199.1 GCA_029239575.1 Bacillota bacterium | reverse complement strand
GGTGGAACACCGGAGATGTCTTTGATAGCAGCTACTATTTCATTAAAAAATATAATGGGACTAATTTGTGACCCTGTAGCTGGCTTAGTAGAAGCTCCTTGTTCAAAAAGGAATTCATCCGGTGCTGTAAATGCCATGACATCTGCAGAACTTGCTTTAGCAGGAATACAATCTGTAGTAACATTTGATGAAACAGTTGAAGCAATGTATTCAGTTGGAATTGCAATGCATCCTGATTTTAAAGAAACAGCTAAAGGTGGAATTGCAGCTTCTAAAACTGCTAAAGAAATAGAAAAAAGAGTTCTTGGTTAATAATTTAAAAATTATATAAATAACTCCTAAAAAATGTAGCAACTTAAACTAAAGTTAATTACATTTTTTAGGAGTTTATTTTTTATTGCATTTCGGACATATTCCTGTAAGTTCTATACTGTGTCCTGTAACTATATAACCTGTTTCATTTACTATTTTATCGCTCAAATCTTTTATAGGACAACTATCTATGAGTACTGAATTTTGACATGCACAACAAGTAATATAATGTTTATGTGAAGCATCATTTAATTGATATGATGCAGTGCCATCAGATTTTAAGATCTTTAGCAATAAACTTTTTTCGCACAATATATTTAATGTTCTGTAAATAGTTGATAAATTAGTATTATTGCTTTCTGATTTAATAATTTCAAATATTTTTTCTGCAGTTATTGGTTTTGAAGATGATTTAATAATTTCAAGTATTAAGTTTCTTTGTTTTGTTTTTTTTAATCCTGCATTTTTAAGCATTTCTTCTATCATAGTTACCTCGATTTAAAACAATAATTGAACAATCATGCCTGCTATTACACCTACAGCATATAAATATAACATTATTTTAAAATTTTGTTTTCTATTACAATTAACTTTAAATAATACCAATAAACCTATACCCGCACCCGTACTTAATCCAGCTATTACAGAACCAAAACTAATACTTCCTTCCATAAAAAGCTGAGTTAAAATTACAGAAGATGCGCAGTTAGGTATAAACCCTATTAAAGCTGCAAACATAGGCTGAAAAATACTATTTTGTAAAAGTACCTTTGATAAATTTTCTTCTCCTATTAAGCTTATTGCTGTATTTAAAATAAATGTAGTAACTAACATAAAAAAGAATATATTGATTGTATGTTTTATAGCATGAATTAATGTTCCGCCTTGACTATTACACCCACAGTTATCATGATATGTATGACCCATCGCTTTTTCGCAATTAATATTATTATTTACTTTATTTACAGTAAAATATTTTTTTAAAAAAGCATCCGCAAATGTCCCTGCAATAATTGCAATTATTACTTTTATAGCAATTAATTTTATCATAACATCATAATTTTCAGGGTTAGATAATAAAACTGGAATTGCTTCATCGGATGTAGAAATAAAAACCGCTATTAATGTTCCTGTTGTTATTATTTTGCCCGAGTATAAATTAGCCGCTGCAACTGAAAATCCATGAGGAAAGCTGCCTAAAACAGCACCACCTATAATACCATATTTTTTTATTCCTTTTTCTAATTTTTTTAATGATGTATTTTCTATATATTCTATTAATAAATTAGCTATAAATAAAAAAGGTAGAACCTTTATTGTATCCAATATTGTTTCTAAAACTATTTCTGACATATATCCTCCTGTAAATTATTTCGCAAATGCAAATCATTCGCATTTATATTATACTCTTCTAAATTTTTATTGTCAATGAGTTACTATTTAAGAAATGTTTTTTTCTATTATTTGTATTTTTTTCTAAATTATGATATTAAATTTAGGACAATAATAAATTATATTAAAAAAACACAAAAATATGAGGCAAACAAAAAAATTTGTTTGCCCCATATTTTTAAAATCTTAATTTCTTAATTAAAAACAGATAAAAAGCCGTTAAAAAACGGCCTTTATAATAAATTTATTAATTTACTGCTTCTTTTAATGATTTTCCTGCTTTGAAAACTGGTGCTTTTGAAGCTGGAATATCAATTGTTTCACCTGGATTTCTTGGGTTTCTTCCTTGTCTTTCTTTTCTGTCTCTTACTTCAAAAGTTCCAAAACCTACTAATTGAACTTTTCCACCTGCTACTAACTCATCTTTTATTGTTTCCATGAAACTGTTTAATGCTTTTTCAGCATCCTTTTTTGTAAAACCAGTTTTTTCTGCAACACTAGCGATTAA
Organism: Bacillota bacterium; assembly: GCA_029239575.1. Classification (GTDB taxonomy): domain Bacteria; phylum Bacillota; class Clostridia; order Tissierellales; family Sedimentibacteraceae; genus Sedimentibacter. The sequence goes on along the minus strand of JARBUP010000199.1, from coordinate 3,317 downwards.
TTCAGCTTTATTCACTAAAAAACCCTCCTTAGTATATTAGTATTTTATCTAAATTCCTTTGTTGGAATTTTTGATTTCTCCCATAACTCATCCATTTCAGATAAAGTCATATCGTTTAAATCTTTTGGGGCATTTTTCTCAATAAACTCAAAACGATTTATAAATTTATTAATAGTTTTGTTCAATGCAACATCAGGATTTATTTTCATAAATCTTGCAAAGTTCACTAATGCAAACAATAGATCCCCAAATTCACTTTCCATTTTATCAAAGTCTTGCTTTTCATATTCTTCTATGAATTCGAAAAGTTCCTCTTTAATTTTTTCTATTGCACCTGTTACATCCGGCCAATCAAAGCCTACTTCTGCAGCCCTTTTTTGAATTTTGTAACTTCTGCTCAATGGTGATAACGCTTTTGGAACATTTTTCAAGTTTTCAGTATATGTATTAATGTCTTTTTCTTTTTTCTTAGATGCTTCCCAACTTTCAAGAGCTTCATCAGCATTTTCTGCCTTTACATCACCAAAAACATGGGGATGCCTGAAAACCATTTTATTACATATGTTAGTTACAACATCTTTGAAATTGAAATATCCCTCTTCACTACCTATTTGTGAATGAAATATTACTTGTAATAATAAATCTCCTAATTCCTCTATTAAGTTGTCCGTATCATCATTGTCGATAGCATCCACTACTTCATACGCTTCTTCAATAACACACGCTCTAATTGATTCATGAGTCTGTTTTCTGTCCCAAGGACAACCATCAGGACCCCTTAGCAATTTTACAACATTTAGTAGATCATTTACATTATACACTGCCTTTTTAAATATTTCAATAGGATTAATACAAAAATATGTTGAAAATCCATATTTTTTTTCTTGATCCAGCATATATAATGGAAATTCTTCGACACTTTCATCTAAAACATCTATAATTTTAATTAAATGATTGTCTGGATATGTTTCCATCAGCTTAATTTTAAGCTCTGAAGCTATTTCAACATCATAAACTTGTGTAATAATATTTAATGAATTAATATCAAATGCAAACTCATCAGTTTCTAAACAATCAAGAATTTTAATTGACTTATAATCAGAAAAGTTAGATAACTTAATACATTTATCAAGAAAACTCATTCCATCTATTATTATTATATTTATTTTGTCTTTATATTCACTTAGGAGCTTTTTTGTTACAATATCACCATAAAATGGGCTTCCAGCTGTACAGTAGTTAATTTTACCATGTTTTTTAGATAATTCAACTATTTTTTCAAAAATTTTTTCATAAACTTCTTCGAATGACTCATATTTTTCAAAATAGTCATCAAAAGTTTCTATATTTATCTTATTTATCCCATTACGTAATTCATTAATAACAGGATGCCTTTCAGTACGGGCAAAAGTTAGTATATTTTCATTTAAAGCATTATGGGCCTTTAAAGATAAATCTTCAGCTTTCCCAGCACCTAATCCGATTATTTGAATTGTATCCATGTTATTTCCTCACAAATCTTTTTAATTTTTCTCCCTTAGGTATTAAATCAAGGTCATCTTGAGTAATTGCTCCAGTAACAAATAAAAATATTACATACACTAATCCACCAAAACCTACTGATAATAAAGTTGATAGCTTTGGCCCAACTATTGGTGAAGTAAACTTGAAACTAAAATATACAACTACTGCCATAATAGCAGTTGAAAAAACTGGTTTTAAAGCTGTTTTAAATAAATTAACTTTAATTTTTGCTACTCTGTTAACATCAATTAAATTTAAAATTGCAACAACTAAATATGCAATAGTTGTACTGATTGCAGCACCTTTAACATTTAATGACGGTATGCTTATTAGTATATACGAAAATATTGTTTTTACAACTAATCCAACAAATAAGTTCTTAACAGGATGAAATTGCTTATTTACTGATTGTAGTATTGCAGTAAATGCCTGGCTCAAAGTTAAAAACAATAAACCTATAGCTAATACTTGCAATAAAGCACCTGCACTTGCATGCTTCTCAGGTCCTAAAGAACCATATAATAAAGCTATTATTGGAGTTGCAAGTATATATAAACCTGCGCTACATGGAAGTCCTATGATTAATGATAATCTAACTCCTGTATTTGATGTATCATTTAATTTCTTTTTATGTTTTTTTGTATATGCATCTGTAATTGCCGGAACAAGTGCCATAGCAATTGCTGTTGAAAACACTTGTGGGAAATTAATTAAAGTTTGTGCTGTACCGCTTAGCTCCCCATATAAGTCTGCAATTTGTATTTCAGAATATCCTATGACAGATAGCCTTGTAGATACTAAATATGAATCCATAAGTCCCATAAGAGGTGCTATGGAAGCCCCAATTGTTATTGGAACAGCTATGTATAATAGTTTTTTAGCTATTTCTAAGTTGCTTTCTACTAATCCTGAAGTAGATAACTCAATTTCTTTTTTTACATCTTTTTTTGTTAAATTATATAAAACAAAAATTAATAAAAGTGATGCTATTGAACCTGCTGAAGCTCCAAAAGTAGCTCCTGCTGCTGCTTCTTCTAATCCAGTGTTAACTAATGCATATGCTAAATATAAGCCAACAGCTACTCTAAAAAATTGCTCTATTATTTGTGAATAAGCAATAGGAGTCATATTTTGTAATCCTTGGAAAAATCCCCTGTATGCTGACAATAAAGGAACTGCAAACAAAGCTGGCACTAAAGCTACCATTGAATAATATGAACCTGGATAACCTAAAAATGCTACTATATCTTTTGCAAAAATCAATATAAAAACGGATGAAACTAATCCTATTACAAAAAGTCCCCATTTTGAAACTTTAAAAACTTGATAAGCGCCATAGTAATTGTTTAATGCTCTTCTTTCAGACACGAGCTTTGCTATAGCTGTTGGAAATCCTGATAGTGAAACAACTAACAATAAATTATAAATATTATAAGCTGGTTGATAATAACCAATTCCTTCAGTACCAATTAAATTTGTTAATGGAATTCTGTAAATTGCACCTAAAACTTTTACAATCAATCCTGCAATACTTAATATTAAAGTACTTTTAATAAAACTTTCCTTAGACATAATATATCCTTTCTTTTCACATAAATCTAATCTACATATCATTATATATATTGTTTCATAAAATAATTAATTTTTTCTAAATTATTATGTATTTTTAATGTAGCCACATAAATATTCTATGCTAAATTTCAGTTTAGCATAATAAATTATTTTTTTAAAGAAAAATTTTAGATATGTAAAAATAATTATAAAAATTTTATATAGTATGGTATAATCAAAAT
>JARBUP010000198.1 GCA_029239575.1 Bacillota bacterium | reverse complement strand
TACTAATTTTATTGATATAGTACCTCAGAAGTCAAGATTAAGACTTTCACTCAATATGAAGTTTAGTGAAATTATCGATCCTAAAAATTTGTGCACAGATGTTACGGACAAAGGAAGATGGGGTAATGGTGATATAGAGGTTGGATTAGAAAATGAAGGACAGTTGAATGATGTTATGGAACTTATCATTCAGTCATTTAATAAACAGGTGGATTAATAAAAATTAGTTTTTTATATATTATTTAAAGTACTTTTAATAATTAATAAAGTTGATAATATTTGTTAATTAGATTATAATATGTAAAATGAGTTGACTAAAATTATAAAATTTAAATAAAAAACTACATAATATTAATAAGGAATAAAAGGAGAAAATAGTATAATGAAGTGGACAGAAGTTTCAATATATACAACTACAAATGGTTTAGAAATTCTTAATGGTGCGTTATTACAATTAGGAATTAATGATGCAGTAATAGAAGATGCAAGTGTGTTTGAAGATTTTTTAAATGATAAAACAATGAACTGGGATTATTATGATGAAGAATTGGAAAAAATGAAAGACTGCGAAAGTTGTATTAAAATATATCTTGCAGATAATAATCAAGGAAAAGGGTTATTAGAAGATGTTTATAAAATAGTAAATGATTTAAAAATGGAAAACAATGAAATAGATTTAGGAAGATTAGAAATCGTACTTAAAAATTTAAATGATGAAGATTGGGCTAATAACTGGAAAAAGTATTTCAAACCATTTACTGTATCTGACAAAATAATAATAAAACCATCGTGGGAAGAATATACAGAATCTACAGAAGGTAAAATTATACTTGAAATAGACCCAGGAATGAGCTTTGGTACTGGTCAACATCATACAACAAAGCTTGTTATTGAACAAATAGAAAAACATTTAACAAAAGATATGGAAGTATTGGATATGGGATGTGGAAGCGGTATATTATCAATTGCTGCCATATTATTAGGGGCTAAATCCTGTGTTGGTATTGATATAGATGAAAATGCTACACATATTGCAAAAGAAAATGCTGAATTAAATAATATATTTGAAGATCGTTTCACTGTTTACTGTGGAAATGTTACAGATGATGAAGTATTGCAAAATAAAGTAGGATATGGCAAATACGATATGATTGCAGTAAATATTATAGCAGATATAATTATTGGAATGAGTCATACTTTCCCTAAGTTTTTGAAAAAAAATGGATTAGTCATTGCATCAGGAATTATTGAAAAATATAAACAAGATGTATTAGACAATTTTATAGGTCTTGGATTTGAAATATTAGAAACAAACCAAAAAGAAGATTGGGTTTCTATAACTGCTAAATTAAAATAATAAAGGATTTATGGACTCACTTATTTTAATATGAACAGAGATTTAGCTTGGAGAATTAGTTTTAGATAAAAGGAGTATTTTTATGAGAATAATAAAAAGCCTATTAATTATTTCTGTTATATTTCTATTACTTGCTGGTTGTTCGAAGGCTAAACCTGCAGAGGTTCAGAAATCTGATTCTGAAGAAGTCAAATCAACAATTAAAAATGAAAGTGAAATTAAAGTAGAAGAAGTATTAACTGAAGAACCAGAAGATAAAAATGCTGTTGCAGAAAATTTAGTTGTTGGACCATTACCAGTATATGCGGACATACAAAATCATTGGGGCAAAGCAAATATAGATTATTTAATAGAAAAAGGCGGAGTGAATGGATATCCGGATGGGACATTCCAGCCAGATGGAACTATTACAAATGCAGAATTTTTAAAGATAGCTTATTTAAGCGCAACCGGTGAAACAATGCCTGAGGCAAAAGCAGGAGAACATTGGGCAACAGCATTATTTAGTGAAGCAGAAAAAAAGGGAATAGTTACGTCGGGAGAAATGCCATCAACAGCATTGTCCATTTTAATAACACGATATCAAATGGCAAGGATTATGATAAGACTAACTGAAAATGTATTAAAAGAAGAAGCTACAAATACAACGGGAATAGAAAATCTAATGTCAGATTACAAAACGGTAAGTACAAAAACTTATTATAACTATTATGTTGAACAAGCGTACATGAAGGGATTAATAACTGGAATGGATGATATAGGAACTTTTGCAGGTAGTAAGACAGGTACAAGGGCAGAAGCTTGCACCATGATAGCGCGGTTGCTTGATAAAACAAAAAGAGTAATGGTAAATGAATAGAATATGGTGATTTGGGGACGGAGCTTTCGCAGCGAAAGCTCCGTCCCCAAATCACCAAAACTTGGAGGGTATGAATGTTTAGATATTTTTGTGAAAATGATAGTATAAATGATAAAATTGTAGAAGTTAGCGGTGGTGATGCAAGGCATCTTAAAACTATTTTGCGTGCTCAGGTTGGGGATAAAATTTCTGTAATAACTTCTCAAAAGGAGTTTATAGCGGAAATCACTGAAGTAGATGATGTAATTAAGTGCGAGATAATAGAAGAATTAGAGAAAAATAATGAAACTAATATTAATATAACTCTTTGTCAAGGGATTCCAAAACAAACTAAGATGGAAACTATTATTCAGCAAAATGTTGAAGTTGGTGTTAAATGTTTTATTCCTCTCATCACTGAAAGAACTGTAGTTAAATTAAATGAAAAAGACAGAGAATTAAAAAAGCTCGACAGATGGCAGAAAATTGCCAAGGAATCTGCAAAGCAATCCAAAAGAAATATTGTGCCTCAGGTTGAAAATATAGCCACAGTTAAGGAATTAGTGCAGCGTTTAAAAAATGAAGATGCTGAAATAATTGTTCCTTATGAATTAGAGGATGTTAAGCTTTTAAAAGATGTTTTAGTTGAAACTAAACAAAATTATTACATAGTTATTGGTCCTGAAGGTGGATTTGATTTAAAAGAAATAGAAATGTTTAAAGAAATTGGTGCTCACATTGTTACATTAGGAAAGAGAATTTTAAGAACTGAAACAGCAGGGGTTGTTACTTCTGCAGTTGTATTGTATGCTTGTGATGAAATGGTTTAAAAATGGGAGTTTTGTAATCCTGAGAGATAGCGAAGGATCTTGTTAATTTCAATGATTAATAGATTCTTCAATTCGTTCAGATAATCAGGGAACCAAAATTATATTTTGATTTTGTGTTCATCGTTTGCTTGGTCATCTAATGACAATTTAAAGGTTTGTAAAGTTTGAAGCCAACTATATGTTGGTTTTTTATTTTCCTTTTGCATGAAAATAATTAAATTGATTGGTTAAATTTAAAAAATTGAAATAATTAATAATGTGAAAGTATTAAATGTGGATATTTAGTTTCTATATTACATATTGTCAAATATTTATCAATATGTAAGTAGTTAGTTATCAGGTATTTATAGCAAAATGTAAATATAAATGTTGAAATAAGAAATTAGCACACTCTGATTCTCTTAATATAATGCTGAAATAAATAAGTAGCAGTAGATTAAACTCAAATTCTTTTAATATAATTATGTTTCACTTATTAGTTTAAATTAAGATTTTAAAGTAAAGATGTTAAATAAATTACAAATAATAGTTTTAATCAGTAAATAATTTAAAAATGATGCAATTTTAATTAAAATTGTTGCAAATTAATAATAATTCTAATTTTTAATTATACATTTTGGAATTTTAAAGGAATTTAAATTATAATAACATAATAAAAAAATAAGAATTACGAGATATGGTTTAAAATAATTAGCTAAATGCATTAAAACTGTTTATATAAAATTGCGCTCAATGACAATAAAATAACAATCTGAATTATATTTGAGTAATTATATAAACATAAAAAATTAGAAATCCAACAAATTATAATAAGATATTTCATAGTATTGTGATATTAAAATTAATGTATTTAGGTAAGATAAATTGTTTTGATTCCTCATTTTAGGAATCGACAAAATGTTTTTAATTGAAAGTCAGATGTATTAATAATAGTGCAGACAAAGTACAAATAATAGTATAAAATATCATAGTCACAATGATTATCAAAATTTATTTTTTGGAGGAAACAGTTAAGGATGAAAAAGTTAAGTTTAGTAACTAAAATTTTTATTGGATTAATAGCTGGTATTGTAGTTGGTATTTTAATGCAGTCAGTTCCAGAGGTGGCAACAACATATATTAAACCTTTTGGAACATTGTTTTTAAATCTTATTAAATTAATTATTGTTCCATTAGTATTATCATCATTAATAGTGGGCACTTGTAGCTTAGGTGATGTAAAAAAGCTTGGAAGAATCGGCGGAAAGACAATGTTATATTACCTGTTCACAACAGCATTTGCTGTAACAATAGGATTGGTAATAGCTAATTTATCTAACGTAGGTGCAGGATTTAGTATACCAACTGATGCAGTTGTTGAAACAACTGAAGCACCAAGCATAGTTGACACTCTATTAAAAATTATACCTACAAATCCATTTAAAGCAATGGTTGAAGGTGATATGTTACAAATAATTGCTTTTGCAATTATATTTGGAGCAGGAATAATGGGAGTTGGAATTGAGGGAAAAGGAAAAATTCTATTTAACTTTTTTGATGCAACAGCTGATGTAATGTATAAAATCACTGCAACAATAATGGAATTTGCTCCAATAGGCGTATTTGCACTTATGACACCAGTTATTGCTGTTAATGGACCAGCTGTACTTCTACCTTTATTAAAATTAATTGTAGTTGTTTATGCAGGCTGCTTAATACATGCAATATTCACATATTCTACAACAGTAGCAGTGTTTGCTAAAATAAGCCCAATTAAATTTTTTAAATCTATATCGCCTGCAATGTTGTTTGCATATACAACAGCAAGCAGTTCAGGAACATTGCCAATTAATATGAGATGTGTTGAAGATAATATAGGAGTTTCTAAATCTATAAGCAGTTTCGTGCTTCCATTAGGTGCAACAGTAAACATGGATGGAACTGCAATTTATCAAGGTGTTTGTGCATTCTTCATCGCACAGGTATATGGTGTAGATTTATCAATAAGCGCTCAAGCTGTAATCATATTGACTGCAACATTAGCATCCATTGGTACAGCAGGTGTTCCAGGAGCAGGAATGATAATGCTTACATTAGTTTTAGAATCTGTAGGACTTCCATTAGAAGGTATTGCTTTAATAGCTGGAGTTGACAGAATTTTAGACATGGCAAGAACAGTTGTTAACATCACAGGGGACGCAGCTTGTTCAGTAATAGTTGCTGCAACTGAAGGCGAACTTAACAGAGAAATAGCTAATTCATAATACTAAAATAAATAGCATACAAAATTATTTATAAATGATATAATTGGAGCTGACAGATGTCAGCTCTTATTTTTATTTCTGTGGCATGTCATCCTGAGCCATAGCGAAGAATCTTATAGTACTTTTGGGGTAATAACTAAAGTATTAATTTATAAAAATTATATAGAAATTTTTTGAAAGGAAATATATTAAATGGTAAAAAATATAGGGATATATGTGCATGTTCCGTTTTGTGTGAAAAAATGTAATTATTGCGATTTTTATTCTGTAACTTGGAATAAAGAAAAAGAACTTA
>JARBUP010000197.1 GCA_029239575.1 Bacillota bacterium | reverse complement strand
TCCAATATTATATCTTTAACATATATTCAGCAGGAAATAAAAGAAGATATGCTTGGAAAAGTAAGTGCTTTTTCAACTGCTGTTGCTACTGCCAGTGTTGCACCAGGTCAATTAATATATGGACAAGTTATAAATATTAATTTGAGTCTTTATATTATATTAGCAATTTCTTCAATTTTAAGTATTGGAGTTGTTAGATTTTTAAAATGGAATGTCAGGAATATTTAAATATCTATAATTTGAACATAAGGATTTGTTATGCTTTATAAAAATTACTTATTATGAAAGTATCAAGGAATATGATATATTTAAATTGAGATAAAATTAACAAAATTGTATATATTTTAATGTTATTTTTATTTAAAAATTAATTTATATAATGAAAATGTAATTTTTGTGTAGTGAATAGTAAGAAAGGATGTAAAGTATGAACAAAAAGACTGCAACTGAAAAAATAATATCAATGGGAACTTTAGTTTCTATTTTATTTATATGGATTATTGTTTCTGCATTAGGATTAGTTGATCAGAATTTAGTGCCAAATCCGAAATCAGTATTTGTAGCTTTTGTTGATATTATGGAAAATGGGTATAAGAATTTTACTTTGCTAGAACATTTAGCAGAGAGTATGAAAAGACTTATAATAGCTTTCTTTTTTGCTGCTATAACAGCAATCCCCTTAGGACTTGCAAGTGGTTATAATTCTAAAATTAGAGCTGTTTTTGATCCTTTAATAGAATTTTACAGACCTCTTCCACCGCTTGCATACTATACTTTATTAGTTTTATGGATGGGAATTGAAAATGAGTCGAAAATTTCACTTTTATTCTTGGCTTGTTTTGCACCTGCATATATTTCATGTGTATCAGCTGTTATAAAAATTAAAGAAGATTATATAAATAGTGCTTATACAGTGGGTGCTAATAAATTGCAGATAATCAGATATGTAATATTTCCTGCATGTCTGCCAGATATATTTACTGGTCTAAGAACATCATTAGGTGTTGCTTATACTACCTTGGTATCAGCTGAAATGGTTGCAGCAAATTCAGGTATAGGATGGATGGTACTAGATGCAAGCAGATATTTAAGGAGTGATATTATCTTTTTAGGTATTATTATAATGGGCATAACAGGTATATTGCTGGACAAAGGTATACAGCTTATTGAACATAGATTTGTACCATGGAAAGGAAAAGAATAAAATATATAAATTAAAAGGGAGATATATCATGAAACTAAAAAAAATATTTATGGCCGCAGTTTCATTAGCTTTAATGACAACTGTAATTACAGGATGCAAATCATCAACTGTTTCTAATAATAATGGAGCGGACTTACCTAAAGAGGTGAATATTGGAACACAAGTAATGCCTAATGATGAAAAAATTGCCATTGAAAAAGGATATTTTGAAGAAGAACTTGGAGTAAAAGTAAATATAATAGAATTTCAAGCTGGTGATATAAGAAATGCACTTATTTCAGGTAGTATAGATTTTGCATTAGTAGGATCTGCTTCAGCTACATTGGGTATTTCAAATGGCATAGATGCAGAAGTTATTTGGATACATGAAGTTCTTGGTGATGCAGAGAGATTAGTTGCTAAAAATGGCTCGGGTATTGATTCAATACAGGACTTAAAAGGTAAAAAGGTAGCTACTCCGTTTGCTACAACAGCACATTACAGTTTGCTAAAAGCTTTAGAATTAAATGGAATTTCTGAAAAAGAATTGACGCTTTTGGACATGCAAATGCCCGATATATATGCTGCATGGCAAAGAGGCGACATAGATGCCGCATATGGTTGGGAACCAATACTTTCAGATATTTTAAAGGATGGAACAACAATAGTTACAAGCAAGGATTTAGCTGAGTATGGTATAATCACATCAAATGTAGAAATTGTGAGTAAAGAATTTGCACAAAAATACCCTCAGATTGTGACAAATTATATAAAAGCTTTGGATAAAGCTGTAAAGCTTTATAATGAAAATAGAAATGAAGCAGTTAAAACAATTGCTGAATCATTAAATATCACTGAAGAAGAAGCTTTAAAACAAACTCAGGGCTCAATATGGCTTTCAGCAGAACAACAGTTAAGTTCTGATTATTTTGGAACAACTTCTGAAAAAGGTAAATTAGCAGATAATTTAAAAGATACAGCGGATTTTTTGTATAAACAGAAAAGCTTATTATCTGAACCTAAGTCTGAAACATTTGTAAATGCTGTAAATCCTATATATATAGAAAATGCTTTAAAGTAATTTATTAAAATATAATCAATACATTGGAAATGGAGTGTTTTGATGGTTGAAAATATAAAAAGTGAAACAAATAATGTGGTAACATTAAAAAATTTGTTCTTAAAATATGTTGGCGAAAAGCGTGATGTTGATGCTCTTCAAAATGTTAATTTAAACATTAAAGAAGGGGAATTCATATGTATTCTTGGCCCTTCAGGATGTGGAAAAAGTACATTGCTTAACATATTAGCAGGTTTTATTAAGCCTTCTTCAGGTGAGGCTATAATGGATGATGAATCTATAACAGGTCCTGATTACCATAAAGGTGTTGTATTTCAAAATCCTGTGTTGTATCCTTGGTTAAATGTAGAGGATAATGTTTCATTCGGATTAAAAATGAGAAAATTTCCTAAAAATGAAATTACAGAGTTGACAAAAACATATTTAGAACTTGTTGGCTTAAGTGGATTTGAGAAAAATAGACCTTACGAACTTTCAGGAGGAATGAAACAAAGAGTATCACTTGCAAAGACTTTAGTGAATAAACCAAGATTAATTCTTATGGATGAACCTTTTGGTGCATTAGATGCTTTAACAAGACATAATATGCAAAAATTGATAAGAGAAATTTGGAATAAAACGACAAATACAGTTTTACTTATTACGCACGATGTAGATGAAGCGTTAGAACTTGCTACGAGGGTTTTAGTTATGTCTTGTAGGCCGGGTACAATTATTAAAGAGTTTAATACAGATTTCACTTTTGATATTTTAAAAAATAATAATAATTCAAGGTGTACAAAAGAATATATTGATATAAGGGAAGAAATTTTAAAAATTATTAATAATCAATGCAATGAGCTATTATGAAATAAAGATTATTAAAAATAAAATATATGAATACGAATTATTTTGTATATAATTAAATAAATGCCGTGTATAATTAATACATGGCATTTATTATTTAATAGTCAAAAAGGTCTTTTGCTGTTATATTATATAATATAGTATAATATTAATTATATAAGAAGGGAGGCATATTAGTGGATATAAAAATAACTTCTGATGCTGCTGAAGAGTATAAATTGGAGTATGGCAATGATTCCGAAACGGGATTTAGATTATATTTAGCAGATAAAAGCTGAGTTGGACCAAGGATTAGACTGGTTCTGGATGAACCTGAAGATGGAGACAATATAGTTGAAATAGATGGCATAAAAGTTTATTATAAAAATGAAGTTACGATTTTAGCTAAGAGGTTAAAAATAGATTATAAAACATCATTTTTTAAAAAGAAATTTTTTGTAGAGCGTATGGAATAAATGCATAAAACGAAAATAATGGTCTCAGCTTTAAGGCAAAGACCATTATTTTATTTATTTTTATTAAGAAGCAACAAGTTTCACGAAGATAACAATCTATGGTTGCGTCATTGTACTGATATTTTATAAGCTCTTAGTATTCTTTAACAAAAAATCATAAAAACTTTGCTCGTACTCATTTAATTTGTATTGCTTCCTGTTGATTAGATGATATGAGAAATGAAGACTATCAAAATTTTCCACATCAGAAATTTTTATTATTTTAATCAGATTATTATCCAATTCTTTTTGGATACAGCTTTTAGCAACAAAGCTTGCGCAGCAGCTTTTAAGGATGGAAGATTTTATAATTTCTGTACAATTGCTGCGAATCAATATATCCAAATCGCATATATCAATACCGCTGTTGTTTAGAAATTTCTTTACCATTTTATATGTTCCCGAATCAGTATCCCTCATTATTAAAGGAATTCTTTTAACTTCTTTGATTTTAATTTCATCCTTAGAATATGAAGGGTTGATGCAAAGCACAATTTCATCATCAAAAAAACTTGTTTCTTCAATCATTTCTTTTGCTTCAGTGCTGCAGTTTCCTTTGATTATGCCTATGTTATAATCGTGATTGAGGATTTTATCTATTACTTCGGATGTATTGAAAGTATCCATGCAAATATCAAGTCCTGAATGAATGTCTTTAAAATTGCATATGTTAAAAGCAAGCTGATATGACCCGTAAGTTTTGCACGAAGCTATGAACAATGTATTTTTCTTCTGTTCTAAAGAATTAATGCTGTTATACATATTTTCTTCCAATGCAAATATGGACTTAGCGTAATCATAAACTACTTCACCTTCTGATGTAAGCAATACGCCTTTATTTGAACGGCTCAACAAAGAAAAGCCTAATTCTGATTCTAAGCTTTTTAGTTGCATGCTTAAACCAGGCTGAGTAACATGTAATATTTCACTTGCTTTAGATATGCTGTTACATTGTGCAATATAATAAAATGATTTTAGATAATCTAAATTCAAATTTTTCACCAATCCTTGTTAAATTTATGCCATAAGAATAACTTATGATATATAAAGGTTATTTATTATACAAACTTCTAATTTTATTATATAATAAATTAAGTAAATGGTAAAGACATTTTACTTTGTAGCAAATTGTTAATTAATATACATAATCAAATATTTAATTATAATTAACATTTACAAAATTAATAAATTCATAATAAGTAAAATTTGGAGGGGACTTAAAATGGGTAAAAGAATTTTAATTATCGGCGGAGTTGCAGGAGGAGCATCTGTAGCAGCAAGGGTAAGAAGATTGGATGAATCAGCTGAAATAATAATGTTTGAAAAAGGACCAAATGTATCTTTTTCTAACTGCTCACTGCCATTTCATTTGAGTGGAATTGTTGAAGACAGCGACAGCTTAGTAATGATGGATCCAGTTGTATTTAAAAATCAATACAACATAGTTGCAAGAACAAATAGCGAAGTAACTAAAATAAATCGCGAAGAAAAAACAATTATGGTTAAGGATTTATTGACAGGAAAAGAATATACAGAGTCTTATGATAAACTGTTCCTTTCTCCAGGAGCTAACCCTATTCTTCCAAGAATTGAAGGAATAGATAATCCAAACGTTTTTACAGTAAGAAATGTAGTGGATATAAAAAAATTAAACAGCTATATAAAAGAAAAGGACGCTAAAAAAATTGCTGTAATAGGTGGTGGTTTTATAGGAATGGAAGTAGCAGAAAACCTACGAATTGCAGGATATGACGTAAGTTTAGTAGAAGCATTAAATCAAGTTATGGCACCTTTCGATTATGATATGGCTCAAATTCTTCACAAAGAAATGATGGACAAGGGAATTAACCTTGTACTTAGCGATGGAATACAAAAAATTGAAGAAAAAGAAATTGTATTATCATCAGGCAAGAAAATAGATGCAGAAGTTGTAGTAATGGCAATTGGTGTAAGACCTGAAACAACTTTAGCAAAAGAAGCAGGCCTTGAAATTGGAGAAACTGG
>JARBUP010000196.1 GCA_029239575.1 Bacillota bacterium | reverse complement strand
ATGAAATATTAAATGTACCAAATGATAAAGCAAGAGAAGTTGCAATGAAAAATTTAATAGAAATTGAAAATGGCAAAAGAGATTTCCGTTTCTAACTAACAAAAATCAAATTAATAGAAAGGATGATATTATGAGTTTAAACAACACACCATCCTCAGAAAGAGTACACATAGGAATATTTGGAAAAAGAAATGCCGGAAAATCAAGTGTGATCAACGCTATAACAGGACAAAATTTAGCAGTTGTATCGGAAATAAAAGGAACTACTACGGACCCTGTTTATAAAGCTATGGAACTTCTCCCCTTAGGACCAGTTACCATAATAGATACACCTGGTATTGATGATGAAGGAGAACTTGGTAACTTAAGAATTCAAAAAAGTCATCAAGTTTTAAACAAAACTGACATTGCAATATTGGTTGTGGATGGAACAAATGGTCTTAGTAAGGAAGATGAAGAATTAAAAAATAAATTTATAGATAAAAACATACCTTATATTGTCGTTATGAATAAAGAAGACATTATAAAAGATGAAAAGTCTAAAAATGAAAATTCTAACACCATATGGGTAAGCACTAAAACAAATAAAAATATTCATGAATTAAAAGAATTAATAGCAAAACAAGTTCCAGATGAAAAACCAAAACAAAAATTAGTAGCAGATTTATTAGAACCATCTGATTTTGTGGTATTAGTAGTTCCTATAGATAAAGCAGCTCCAAAAGGAAGATTGATTTTACCTCAGCAGCAAACAATTAGGGATATATTAGAAGCAGATGCAGTTTCAATTGTAGTAAAAGAAAACGAACTTAAAGAAACATTAAAGGTATTAGGTAAAAAACCAAAACTTGTTATAACGGATAGTCAAGTTTTTAAACAAGTATCTGCTGATACACCTAAAGATATAATGCTTACTTCATTTTCAATTTTATTTTCAAGGTATAAGGGAAATTTAAGCGAAGCTGTTAATGGTGCTAAAGCTATAGATTTACTTAATGATGATGATACTGTCCTTGTTTCAGAAGGCTGCACACATCATAGGCAATGCGATGATATAGGAACTATTAAACTTCCAAAGTGGATTTTAAATTATACAAATAAAAATATTAAATTTAAATTTACAAGTGGTACAGAATTTCCATCAGATTTGTCAGCTTATAAAATGATTGTCCACTGTGGTGGCTGCACACTCAATGAACGAGAAATGAAACATAGGATTAAATGTGCACAAAATCAAAATATTCCTATTACTAATTATGGAATTTTAATTGCACATATTCAAGGGATATTAGAAAGAAGCATTGAACCATTTAATTTATAGTAGATTTAAAATAAATGATAAACCACCCTTTACTGCTTATAAAACAGTAAAGGGTGGTCTTTATTTTGAAATTATTGACTGTTACTTTACTATATAACAACTAATATAGTCAATAAAACTTACAATGCATACACTGTATATATTGAATCGCCTTGACATATAAGTAAAATTAATATATTATTTGAACTATATATTTTATTGTTTTACATATGATTAATATATATAACATAGGCTTTTTTAGTGATTATTGATTACAAGGATTTTTATATAATAAACATACTGCAATATTCAAACATATTAAGGAGATTCATAATAATGATAAATTTTAAAAAGATTTCAATTGAAGATAAAGAATGGATAAACCCATTATTAAAAGCATCGGACTATTCTGGATGCCATCACAATTTTGGCAATTTAATAGCATGGGCAGATGTAAATAAAACATATGTTGCTAAAGTTAATGAATATTTAGTTGTAAAAGCAGAAATGGGAAACGGCGAAAAAGGATATTTTTATCCTGCTGGTTCTGGAGATAAAAAATCTGTTATTGAAGAATTAATATCTGACGCGTCATCTAACAACCAAAAATTAATATTTCTTGGTTTATCACCAGAAAACCAAGAAGAGTTAAATAATCTTTTTTTTGATAGGTTTATTTTTGAAGAATATAGGGATGAATTTGACTATGTTTATTTAATAGAAAAATTAGTTTCATTAGGTGGCAAAAAACTTCATTCAAAACGAAACCACATAAATGTTTTTAAAAAAAACAATGAATGGTCTTTTGAAACAATTACAGCTGAGAAATTAAGAGAATGTTGGGAAATGAATGAAAAATGGTGCATAGAACAAGATTGCAAAGACGATGAAAGTTTAACTGCAGAAAACTGTGCAACTAAATTATTTTTTAAACATTTTAATGAAATTGGATTAGATGGTGGAATTATAAGAGTTGATGGAAATATTGTAGCATATACTTTAGGTGAAAGATTAAATTCTGATACATATGTAATTCATATCGAAAAAGCTTATAAAAGCATACAAGGTGCATATCCTATGATTAATCGCGAATTTGCTGCATGGATTAATGAGCAATATCCAGAGATAGTATATATAAATCGTGAAGAAGACATGGGTTTAGAAGGTTTACGAAAAGCTAAGCTTTCATATTATCCTGTTAAGATGGAAGAAAAATTTAGAGCATACTTAAAATAATATGCAAAATGCTGTTTTTATAAAAAACAGCATTTTTTTTATTTAATTAAAGTTTAGTAGTTGTTATATCAAAACTTTCTGAGTTAATAATTCATATACAAAAAATTCTTATAAAATTTCAACCATTTCATTTGATAAATTCATTATTTCAGAATATAAAATATCTCTATAGTCAACATAAGACTTTTCATCCATATTACTCTTAAATGGTGATAATAATATTTTTCCTTGTTCGATAAATTTATTAATATCAATATTTTCAATATTTTCATCTAAATGTTTTTCTTTTAATATTACATAGCCATTTGAAATAAAAAATAGTTTGTATCCTTTTTCAACAGGTATTTTTAATAAAATATTTTTAGTAGATATTTCATTATATCTCGAAATTCCATTCTTTAAATAATTTATATTTTCTATCATATCTCTGTATATGGATGCAGATTCAAAATTACATTTATATGATTCTTCTTTCATTTTATTGTTCAAACACTCAATAAAAACTTTCATATTGTTAATGTCATTGAATAAATTCAAAAGTGTTTTCTTATTATCTTCAAATAAATTTTTATCCATTGAAACAGGGAATAAATGATACATAAAATTATAACTATCATTAACTTTTTCAATTGGATATAAATTTTTAAAAGAATCAATTATTTCTTTTAAAAAAAACTTTCTTCTAAACGGCCCATAGGAATTTTCTTCTCGATAATTAACAACTTTAAGGGAATTATATACATTATAATTTTCTATTTTCAAATATGCATATTTTTTATCGTTTTTCATTTGTGAATTAAATATTGGTTTAATAGATTTTATCCACTCACATTCTAATAACATTGCTTCTAAATGTGTATCTGTGACCGTGTATTCAATATCATCAATTAATAAAACCATTCTTTTAACTTTTTCCCATTTAGGATTGCTACTAAAATATGTTTTCACTCTTTTCTTAAGTGATTTACTTTTCCCAACATATATAATATTTCCCTTTGAATCTAACATTTTATAGATGCCTGGAAGTTCTGGAATTTGAATTATTTTATTTTTAAGTTTATCTGTGATATTTATCAAATTATGACACCTTCCAAAATAAACATTAATAAGTATTTAAAATCACTAATTGTTTTATAATTTAATAATTTCGTAATCTTTACTACCCAATCCCAGTTCTTCAGCATAATCTAATATTTTTGTTGCATGAACTCCTGGATGGGCATGTTTAAATACATCATGTTTCATTGATTCACAAACAGCATCATAGCACGCTTGGTCCAAAGCTACAGGGTCCTTTGATGCAAAAATACCTATGTCATGTGAGATTGGCCTTCCTGAAAAAGGTACGCAATCACATAAAGGTGTTACATTCATTACAAATGTTATATATCCTACTTTATTCTCTTTATTTTCCACAGCTCCATATGCATATTCAGCCATTTTTTCAAGAAATATTGTTCCGTCTGTTTCCCATTGTACTTTAATAGCTCTTGTAGGGCATACAGTTGGACATTCACCGCATCCATAACATAAATCATAATCTATAACTGCAATTCTATTTTCAATAGAAATAGCTTCTTTTGGACAAGATTTAGCGCACAAGGAGCAACCTATACATTTTGAATCTTTAACCGCTGGCTTAACATCAGAATGTTGCATTTGTTTACCAGCTGGAGTTGCACAACCCATAGCTAAATTTTTTAATGCACCACCAAAACCTGCCATCTCATGGCCTTTAAAATGTGACATCACAATCATTGAAGAGGAGTTATGTATTTCTCCTGCAATTTTTACAGTATCAAAATGTTTTTTATTTATTTTTACTTCTTCAACATTTTTTCCCAAAACTCCATCAGCAATTATAACAGGTGCATTTACTACTGAATATGCAAAGCCATTTTCAATAGCTGTTGTTAAATGGTCAACAGAATTTGTTCTTGATCCAGTATATAAAGTGTTAGTATCTGTTAAAAAAGGCTTACCACCATATTCTTTAACTTTATCTACTACTTGCCTAACTGCAACAGGATGCATATATGTAAAGTTTCCTTTTTCTCCAAAATGAAGTTTTATAGCAACTAAATCATTCTTTCCAATAAATTCATTAAATCCTGCTACATCAAATAATTTTCTTAATCTGTTAAATAAATTTTTATTTTGTGAATCCGAATATAAATCACAAAAATATACTTTTGACTTATCCAATATTAACCTCCAAGAAAGCAATTTTTCATAATAAAACAATCATATTATATCATAATATTTATTAACTGAACATTTTAATATAATATTTTTTTATCTTATTTATTAACTATTCTAATACGTTTTAAATTTTTCTAAAAATTAGCCTTCTATTATATCTTTCATAGTATGCTTTTTTATTATTTATTTAGTTCACATATAATATATTGACAATTTACTAAATAGTAATATAATATATTTATGATATCATTTTAATATCAAATAATTTTGCGAGGTGAATTTAAATGTCTAATAATAACAAGGAAAAACTACATAACGAAGAAATAATACCAAATGCTAAAAGTGGAATGGCATATTTAATAATCAACATTGTATTAATGCTTTTATCTTTGCTGATTTTAATTTTTGGAATAGGATTTTTAAGAGGTCCTATAAAAATGCTATTAATTATAATAAGCTCCCTTTATTTATTTTTAGTAGGACCAATTATGTTTGCAGGTCTAAAAATATTAAAACCAAACGAAGCTCTTGTTTTAACTTTATTTGGAAAATATTATGGTACATTAAGAGGTGAAGGATTTTATTTTGTAAATCCATTTGTATCACCAATAAACCCAGCAACTGCAACTACTTCAACGGCAACTGTATCTAAAGAAGGTTCTGTTCATGATAAAACGTCTAAAGATATCTCAGTTCATATGCCTAACAAAAAAATATCTCTTAAAACAATGACTCTTAATAATGATAAACAAAAAATAAATGATGCATTGGGTAATCCTATAATAATAGGAATTGTGGTTATATGGAGAGTAGTTAACACTGCTAAAGCCGTTTTTAATGTTGATAACTATACTGAATTTCTATCAATCCAATGCGATTCC
>JARBUP010000010.1 GCA_029239575.1 Bacillota bacterium | reverse complement strand
TTAAAATAGCTTCACGTCCTTTTAAATCTGGAAGTTCTACAGGTATACGCCTATCAAATCGTCCTGGTCTAAGGAGGGCTTTATCCAAAGTTTCTGGTCTGTTTGTCGCTGCAAGTATAACTACTCCTTTATTAGCAGCGAAACCATCCATTTCAGTTAAAAGTTGATTTAAAGTTTGTTCTCTTTCATCATTTCCTCCTATGCCACCATTATCCCTTTTCTTACCTATAGTATCAATTTCATCAATAAATACTATACATGGAGCTTTATCTTGAGCTTGTTTAAATAAATCACGTACTTTAGCGGCACCCATACCTACAAACATTTCAACAAATTCTGAACCTGAAATTGAAAAATATGGAACTTTTGCTTCTCCTGCCACTGCCCTTGCTAACAAAGTTTTACCTGTTCCAGGAGGGCCAACTAACAATGCACCCTTAGGCATGGCAGCACCAATTTCTTCATATTTTTTGGGATTGTGTAAAAAATCTACTATTTCATTTAAAGCTTCTTTTGCTTCATCCTGTCCAGCAACATCTTCAAATTTTTTTCCCGTTTGAGCTTCCACGTATATTTTGGCATTACTTTTTCCAAATTTCATAGAATTACCACCAAGCGGTCCCATTTTCCTTATTAAAAATTGTCCTAAAGCTATGAAAATAAACATAGGAAGAACCCATGATAATATTGCTTCTATGAAAATATCTTGTTCGCTTGGTACTACTTTTTCAAATTTAACTTTTGCTGAATGTAATCTATCAACTAAAGTAAGATCTTCCATTTTTACAGTAACAAATAAATTATTCTCTTCTTCATTAGATAAAAAGTTAATTTTCTCACCATCAATTTCTACTTTTGTTACTTGTCCATTTTCAACCATAGTTAAAAATGTTCCATAATCAACTTCTTGAACTTTGGATTTATATTTTTCCATATTAGGAAATATTAATGAATTTAATAATATTATTAAAATTAATACACCAAAATAATACATTGCTATGGATTTTTTCGGCGGTGTTTTTTTCTCTTTCATATGTCCTCCATTTTACATTTGTTTATATTATATAAATATTATAAACCATATATTTTATAAATTATATTATATTTTATAAAGATTAATTGAACCTTAAATATTTTAAATTATATTAATAATAAATGTAAAGCCAAGGGATATCCCTTGGCTTTACTCATTAAAATTATAGAAATCAATAAAAAATTATTAATAAATTTTAAGACATACGCAACATTCATATATTCCGTCAACATTATTATAAATTTTGTACCACTCAATTTTCGGATCAAAATCACGGTAATTTTGTTCTATTTCTTTAACAATTTCACTTGAAATTAGTCCAATTGTTTCATTTTCATTATTAGAAACTTTAACTTTAATACATAATCCACCCTGATTATTAGTAGATTTTTCCACAATTAACTGTTCACCATTTCTAAGACTACATAAAATATCTTGAACTTTTCTGCTTTTTACATTTATTAAATTTGTTTCATAATGCGCCAAGCATTTTTTACTTGTTTCAGTAGAACTTTTCATTCTGAACATATCTAACAAACCCATTAAGACCTCCTTAACTATTAAAAATAGAAAATCTAAATCGTTTACATTATTATATCACAACACATATCCTTATGCAATTATTTCCAACAAGCAAATTAATTATACAAACTATTAACTTTTTTTCATTATATTCACATTTATACTACATCATTCTTATTTTTATATTATAAGAAAGTAATACTTTCCTATAATATAAAAAATGTATTGAGATATCCCAATACATTCTATATAATATATAAATTTTTATTAATTAAATATAAAAATTATTATTTACTTTTTCCATTTGCCATTCTACTAAATCTGATAAAGTAATATTATCAACTACACCGCTAATAGCCTTATCCATTCTTTTCCAAATCTCTATTGTAACACAATCATCAATTTTACTGCATTCAGTTTCATCATCTAAACATGAAACAGGAGAAAGACTTCCTTCTGTTAACCTTAAAATTTCTCCAACAGTGTAATCTTTTGGGTTCCTAGCAAGTTTATAACCTCCTTGAGCTCCTCTTACACTTTTAACATAATTTCCTCTGCTTAAAATTGTAACAATTTGTTCAAGATATTTTTCAGATATTTCCTGTCTTTCAGAAATATTTTTTATTTTTATATATTCCCCAGTATTATTTAATGCTAAATCAAGCATTAACCTTAATGCATAACGTCCTTTTGTAGATATTTTCATTTAATCCACCCTCTCTATTGTTTATTGTTTGATATTTTTATTTTTTTATTAAATCTTTAACTACTTCTCCAGCTATTATAAGACCTGCAACTGACGGTACAAAAGACATACTGCCAGGAACTGCTCTTCTATCCGTACATTTCCTTTGTGTATCTGGTGGACATACACAATTTGATTTACAGCTATTGCTATCATCATCAATTGGTTTTATTGGTTGTTCTTTCGAATAAACAACTTTTAATTTTCTTATGCCACGTTTTTTAAGTTCATGTCTCATTACTTTTGCTAAAGGGCACATTGAAGTTTTATAAATATCTGTAACTTCAAACTTCGTTGGATCAAGCTTATTACCAGCTCCCATAGCACTTATTATAGGGATATTTTTTTCATTTGCTTTCATAATTAATTCAATTTTTGCAGTAACAGTATCCACTGCATCAACTACATAGCTATATTTAGAAAAATCAAATTCATGTGAATTTTCTGGCATAAAAAAGCATGCATTTGTTTCTACTTCAACATGAGGATTAATGTCTAAAATTCTTTCTTTCATAACATCAACCTTTTTTTTACCTATTGTTTTTCTAGTAGCTATCAATTGTCTATTAATGTTTGTTAAACAAACTTTATCGTCATCAAAAAGAACAAACTTTCCTACACCGCTTCTTGCTAAACCTTCAGCAACATATGATCCTACTCCACCAACTCCGAAAATTGCTACAGTAGAATTTTTAAGCTTTTCAATAGCTTCTTTACCTATTAATAATTCTGTTCTTGAAAATTGATTTAACATATATTCCTCTTTCTATTAAACACGATTTATTTATTGCTTACGCTTATAAATCGTTATGAATTCTATTTTTATTAATATTAACTTAATGAAATATATTTATACTTTGAATAGTTTTAACCTTAATTTCTTCAATTATTTCATAGCTAATTACTATGAATTGATTATATATATTTAATAAATAATTGTCAATATATTTTATATAAATGTTTTTATTAATATAATTTTTTAACAAATATTTTGTCAATCTATTGACTAAATGTTAAATGGGAAATATTATATAAAAGTAAAATACGTTTTAGAGGTTAAAAATTGGATAAATACAAGAAATTAATTTATAATACATTTATATTTGGAATCGGAACTTTTAGCTCGAAAATATTAGTTTTTTTACTTCTTCCATTATATACAAGAGTTTTAACAAATGCTGATTACGGTGTAGTGGACTTAATAGTTCAAACTTCTAATTTATTAATACCAATAATATCCATGGGTATTGCAAATGGAGTAATTCGCTATGGCCTTGACAAAAGCTATAAGAAAAGCGATGTTTTCACAACAGGCTTAATTACTATTTTAGCAGGTTTCTTAATATTTTTATTATTTGAACCCTTAATATCAAAAATAAAATATATTTCTGAATATTCTGATATAATTTATTTTTATGTTTTAATGTCTTCACTTCGTTCCTTATGTTCGCAATTTGTTAGATCTAAAAATATGGTCAAGCTATATGCCTTCGATGGAGTATTAAGTACCATAACTACAACTTCTATTACAATTTTATTTTTAGTAAAATTAAAATTAGGTGTTAATGGTTATTTATTAGCAATAATATTATCTGATTTTTTGTCATCAGTTTTTTTAATTATAACAGCTAAACTATATAAATATGTTAAATTTAATTTTAAGAATAAGTTTTTGCCAAAAGAAATGATTTTATATTCCATCCCCTTAATTCCTACAACAATATTTTGGTGGATAACTAATGTATCCGATCGTTTCATAGTAGCATATATGTTAGGAACTGAAGCTAATGGTTTATATGCAATTTCTTATAAAATACCAACAATAATAACTTTAATTTCAAGTATTTTTACTGAAGCATGGCAAATTTCAGCTGTTGGAGAAAAAAGTATTGACGAACGGGAAAAGTTTTTTACAAATGTATTCAAGTCATATGCTTCCATAATTTTTATAGCGGCTTCAGCTTTAATATTATTTGTAAAAGTAATTACTAAATTATTAGTTTCAAATTCATTTTATCCATCATGGCAATATGTTCCTTTTTTAGTTATGGCAACATCATATTCATGTTTAGTAAATTTTTTAGGAAGTATTTATTTTGTAGAAAAGAAAAGCAATTTATCTTTAATTACTACTTTAGTTGGAGCTATAATTAATATAATATTAAATTTTATACTCATACCAAAATTAGGAATTAACGGTGCATCTTTCGCAACATTTATTAGTTTTAGCTCTGTATTTATATTAAGGGCTTTAAACACAAGAAAATTTATTAAAATTAAATGGAATTGCAATAAGTTAATATTAAATACTTTTTTGCTTTTAATACAAAGTTTAATTATGATTTTTGAAATTCCTTATTGGATTATTTTTGAAATCACTATTTTTATAATAATGTCTTTAATAAATACTAAAGATGTATTAAAAAGCATTAGAAAATTATTGAAAAGAAAAATGAAAAAATAAAAATTTATTTGATTTTTTTTAATATGGTGTTATAATATATTCGCAATGTATTGTATCTCAAATATGAGAATGATAACAGGAGGAAAGAAATTGAATAACAGAAATGGAAAAACATTAGAATTAGTGCAATTAGCACTATTTGCAGCCATAATATTAATTATGGTATTTACGCCTTACCTTGGATATATACCGTTGGGATTTATGAATGCAACGATTATACACATTCCAGTAATTATTGGAGCTCTATTTTTAGGACCTAAGAAAGGTGCAATTTTAGGCTTTATATTTGGATTAACTTCTTTATTTAACAACACATTTAATCCAAATGTTACATCATTCGTATTCTCACCATTTTATACAGTTGGCGGAGTACACGGTGGTATAAGTAGTTTAATTGTATGTTTTGTACCTCGTATATTAATAGGAGTTGTTGCTTATTATGTATATAAAGCAGTATTCAAGGCACTTGGAAATAAGAGTTCTGCAAAAACAATAGCTTTTGCAGCAGCAGGAGTATCAGGTGCATTAACAAACACAATTTTAGTAATGTCAGGCATTTACTTTTTATTTGGTTCAAGTTATTCTGCTGCCAAAGGACTTGCTGCTGATTCTTTGTATAAATTAATTTTTACAGTAATTGGTACTCAAGGCATTCCAGAAGCAATTATAGCTGGTGTAATAGTAACTGCGGTTGGTCAAGTATTATTTAAATTTAGAAAATTAGAACGTTTAGGATAAATCATATATGATTTATCCTTTTTATGAATTTATGAAATTTAATTATATATTATGATTGTTTATTAGAAAGTCACAAAATACCTTTTGGATTGTAATCATAAAAATACTATATTTTTCAATTAGCTCATAATAATTTTTAGAAAGTAGAAAGGATGATATTATGTTAAAAGGAAAAAATGTTGTGCTCGCTGTAACAGGAAGCATAGCTGCATATAAAATAGCAAATTTAGCAAGTATGTTAAAAAAACTTAATTGTAATATAACTGTTTTAATGACTAAAAATGCAACAAACTTTATTAACCCGATAACTTTTGAAACACTTACAGGAAATAAATGTCTTATTGATACATTTGATAGGAATTTTGAATATAGTGTTGAACATGTTTCATTAGCTAAAAAAGCTGATGTTGTTTTAGTAGCACCAGCTTCGGCTAATGTTATAGGTAAACTGGCTAATGGATTAGCTGATGATATGTTGACAACAACTGTTATGGCTTGTACTTGCAAAAAAATTATAGCACCTACAATGAATACAAATATGTACAACAATCCAATAGTTCAAGACAATTTGCAAAAATTAAAACGTTTTGGAATGGAAGTCTTAACACCTGACTCAGGATTATTAGCATGTGGAGATTTAGGTGAAGGTAAAATGCCTTCAGAACAGGTATTATTAGATTATATTTTAAAAGAAATTTCTTTTGAAAAAGATATGGTAGGATTAAATGTATTAGTAACAGCAGGACCTACAAGGGAAAAAATTGACCCTGTTCGATATATAAGCAATCATTCAACTGGCAAAATGGGATATGCTATAGCAAAACATTGTATGCAAAGAGGTGCTTTTGTTACATTAGTAACTGGAAAAACTAACACGCCCCTTCCTCCATTTGTAAAAGTAATAGAAGTTGATTCTGCATTAGATATGTTCGAAGCTGTAAAAGCTAATTATGAAACACAAAACATAATTATAAAAGCTGCTGCAGTAGCTGATTATAGCCCTAAAAATGTAGCTGATGAAAAAGTAAAGAAAAAAGATGAAGATTTAAGCATTCCTTTAAAAAGAACTGATGATATACTTATGTTTTTAGGTAACAATAGAAAAGCGAATCAATTTTTATGTGGTTTTTCTATGGAAACAGAGAATATGTTAGAAAATTCTATAAAAAAATTAGAAAAGAAACATGTTGATATGATAGTAGCTAATAATTTAAAAGAATCCGGAGCAGGGTTTGGAACTGATACTAATGTTGTTACTATAATTACTAAAGAAAAAGTTGTTGAACTACCAAAATTATCTAAAGAAAAAGTTTCTGAAAAAATAATTGATAATATATTAAATATAATGAATGAAAAATAAACTTAAAAAATAAGAAGATGTTGTGTACTGCGCATCTTCTTATTTTTTTGAAATTTATAATTATTTTATTTCTATAATGGTTAGTGAATCATAAGTCCATTTATTTCAATACATATATATTTTTCATTCATAAAAATAAGGATCATATGTAACTGGTGTAATACTTCCTATAGATGGTGGTTATACTTGTATATAATTAAAGCAAAAATAATCTGTCTTCATTAATAAAGACAGATTATTTTTTGCAATTATTTTATAATTATATTTTATAGTTGTCCACTGCATTTTTAACAGCTATTAAAAGTTTATCGCTTTCTGATTTATAATTATTAACCCATTCTCTGGACCAAATTCTGTAAGTATTCCATCCCATGTCATTTAAAACAGATTTTCTTAACCTGTCTCTTTCTCTTACAGTTTTTGCTTTATGATATGTATGTCCATCACATTCAACACCTAAAACAAATAATCCATTTAATTTAGGATGCTTAACTGCCATGTCAATTCTGTATTCAGAAAAACCCACCTGAGTTTCAACAGTATATCCATTTTCAATTAAAAAATTGTAAACAGCTTCTTCAAATGGTGATTTAAATAAAGTAGTATTTACGCTATTTTTATTTTCCAAATAGCTTTGTGTATTCATAGCATAATCTATGTATTGTCTTAACATCAAAACGCCTTCTGCATTTGTTTTTTCTAAATTTATATCATCAGGAGTTATTGACCCAATTAATTTAACATTAAATTTAGCACGAGTTATGGCAACATTAAGACGTCTATATCCTCCGCTGTAACTTAAAGGACCAAAATTCATATACATTAGTCCATTTAGATCTTTTGCATATCCTATACTAATTATTATGGTGTCTCTTTCGTCACCTTGAACATTTTCAAGATTTTTAACAAAGAAAGGTTCTTCTTTGTCTTCATAAAAGAAATGTTCATATGTAGGGTTTGAAAGTCTTTTTTGTCTAATTGCATTTTCTACTGCCTGTTGTTGTGCAAAACTAAATGTTACCACTCCAAGGGACCTATTAGGAAATAAATCAAAATGTTCAAACACTGTATCAGCAACTTTCCTTGCTTCTAATACATTGTTTTTCTTACCACCACGGTCATATATACCATTTTCAACATAAATATATTCAACACCAAAATCTTGTGAACTTGTTTTATACGAAGGAAATGTTGTTAGTTCATTCTTATAAATTCTTTCATTAGAAAATGCTATTAAATTTTCATTTCTACTCCTATAATGCCATTTAAGAGTTCTTTCTAAAATTGCATTTGAAGCTTCATCAAGAATTGAATCATAAGAATCAATATCATCATAATATTCTTCATCTTTCTCAAAATCATCTTCATTAGAATATAAGCTGTTATCTATATAGGAAGAACTGAAAAAATTTGTTGGTGGAAGCTGATACCTATCCCCTGCAATAATCACTTGTTTGCCACGAATAATGGTCCCTACTGCTTCTTCCGTGCATACTTGTGATGCTTCATCAAATATTACAACATCAAAATTATATAAATCAGAATTTAAATATAAACTAACTGATAATGGTGACATCATTAAACAAGGTTTTAATGTTGTCAGCAGATTAGGTATTGCGTTAAAGATGTTTCTTAAAGACATAGATTTTTTCTGCTTGCTTAGTTCTCGTTTTAAAATTCCAATTTCATCTTCAGATGAAGTAGCCACATCATAATCAGGAATTTTTGATATCAACATTTCCCTTATTCTTAATTTAGCAATTTCAAATTGTAATTTGTCAAGCTCTATAAATTCATCAACAACTGCTTGATGCTTTAAACCTCTGAAATTATATAAATTAGGAAATTTATTTAACTCTATATCCAACCAAAGCTTGTAAAATCTTTTCAAAAATGAATTTAATATACATTCGCCGGTTATTCTTGAATTTTCGCATTTGTCTATAAATTGTTCTAAACCTATGTTTACTAATTCATTTTTAACTCTTTTATAATCAATATATTCTTCTAATAAAGATATATTTAAACAATTCTCAATTTTATCGTAAATCTTATTTATATTTTGCAGGTATAATGATTCATTATCTTCAAACAAATCTGAAAACCACTTAAAATCAGAATCAATCATCCTTTTTACATTATTAAATTCATCTAAATAATCTCTACATTTCCTTTGAATTTTAGAGTCATTTAATACTTCATCAATAAATTTATCAGACAATTGATATTTATTTAATATTTCATTAAAATTCAAAGTAAATTCAAGGGCGTTTATCAGATTGTCCCATTTTGAATTAATTCCATCATAATAAATATCATATTGTGTTTTTAAAGTCTTTTCATTCTTCATAAAAAACTGTTCTATATTTTGTAATTTACCTAAAAATTCTAAATCTGACATTATTGTTTCAAATGGAAACTCAGCGTTTAATAAACGAGAAAATTCCATATATTTCTTTAATGAATTATTTAATGCGTTTATTATAACATCAACATAATTTGTAATTTCTTTTAAATTTAAATTATTTAATTTATCTTTATTTAATATTAAACTTAATTTTTCAATTAAATTTAATTTTTTGACATTATCGAACTTTTTTCTATATAATTCAAATTCATTTTTATGTTTATTTATATTTCCATCTATTAACGTTTGTTTTAATTTTTCTGATACATCATAATTTAAAATATTTTTAATTTTATTAACTGTATCAATAGAATTATTTATTTTATCAAAATCAGTGTTTTCACCATTAAAATTATTACCTAAATAAATTTGAAGTAAATAATTGTTGTTTTTAAACCAATTTTGAATATCCTTAACTTCCGCTATTACATTCAATAAATCTATTAAATCCTCAAATTTATCATTATTAAAATTATTGATTTTATATTTATTTATTATATCTATGTCATTTTTCAGTTCATTTGAACTTTTTAAAATATAATTAATTTTATTTAAAATTTCTGTTATTTCAACTTTTTGTAAGTCATTTCCAATAATTTCTGAAATAGCATTAATAGTTACTTTTAAAGTAATTTCATTTAAATTAATAAAATGATCTTTTATTGAATTAAAATTATTTTCAAGTAATATTAATTTTAAATTGTCTGGAATTTGATAATTAATAAAATGTTTTTTTAAATCCTTAAAATTTTCCCTTGATTTTTCAATAAGTTCCCAATTTGTAAACTGACCATTGTATAAATGTTCAAGGGATATCTTAATCAATTGGTCTTGGTCTTCTAACCATTGTTTATTATCTTTTACAACTGATATATCATTTAACAGAATAACTATTTCTTCATCTGTTAGTTTGATATTTTGGTCTTTACTGCATGCAATAATTGTTTTTCTATCAACTTTGTAACTTGATTTAATATGTTTTTTAAAGCCCACATATTCTAAATTAAAACGTGATAAAATACCCTTATGATCCACATCAAATATATCTTTGTTATATTTAGTTAAAATTATATTTGACATTTTTTCTGTTTGGTTTAATTTGTTTTTTATATCCGAAATTAATTTGTCTATTATAGAATCTTTATAACTATCAAACCATGCTGCAACAGGCCTTGGGCTTTCATTTATTAAATTTAATAATTTACCTAAAGAAATTAAATTTTCAAAATTTTTAATTTCTTCGAGCTCAAACATTTCTGCTATTTTAGATGCTGAAATAAATGCATTTTCAAGTATTACTTTTTTTCCGTTTAATTCTTTAATGTCATTGTTTATAAATTCATATATACTTTTTTTATCAACATTTTTAATTTCATTTATGTTATATTTATTAGCAATCAAATTTAATATATCTTCATAATTTAAAGATAATCTTTTCAAAAGTTCATTGTGATTTTCTTTAATGATTTGTTTTTCAAAATTTTTAGTTATATTTAAAACTTTATTTTTTAAACTCAATTGTCGTTCTGAACCATCATTTAAAATTTTCATTACATCATTTATCTGTACATCATTAAACCACCTATCCGTTGGAAGGGGATTTTGTGTTAGTAATGATATAAGTTCATTTAATTTCACTAAATCGTCTGAAGTTTTAAGTTCATCTAAGCCTAAAATATCGCAAATATTTGTACTTAAACTCATTATATCGTTAAGATGTGTTTTTATTTCTTCACATTCATCAATTATATTTTCAGCATTTAATAATATATCTTTATTTGAATTATAATTTTTTAAATTAATATGCAATTTTACTATCTTAATTTCTTTTTCGATATAAGATGTAATTTCTTCATATGACAATTTAAAAACTTTCTTTGAGTATCTGTGATTTAAATTATCTTTTATATTTAAATATTCATCACACATACCTTGATATATTTTAGCTTTACTTAAAAGTTCATAAACATCTGTTTTTAACCATGTTTTAGAAATCTTTTGGCTATTAGCAGTTAAACTTAATATATCAATAATTATTTCAGCATTAAAAACAGAATAATCAAATTTTATTCCTATTTCAGATGCAATATCTTGATATAAATCTATGAAACTTTCAAAACTTTGCAAAAGTCTATTTAAATTAATTTCAATATGATTTCTTAAATCAAGAGTTAAAGTATTTATATTTGATTTATACCAAGGATTATCAGTTAACAGAATACTCATTCTTCCAACTGTTTTTATGTATTCATTTATTAAAAATTTATATTTATTTAATTTTTCGTAATTAATATTTTCTATATCATCATTAAAAGAAAACAATAAATCTTCAGTATTAACTAAGTTTGCAAGTTTTCCGTTAATTTCATATATACTTGCATTTAAAGGTGATATTTTTGTGTGAAGCTCTTCTTGATAATCATTTAATATGTTTCTTTTTTCTTCTAATTCAGAAAGCTTGTACAGAATTTCTTCATTAATTTTTTCTTTAGGTAGCTTTATTATGTTTTTTAATTCATTTAAAATTTCTTTTTTATTAGCTTTTTGGCTGTGTAAAGTTAAGCAAAAATCATTTAAACCCGATTCTACTAATCTCTTTTTTACAACTTCTAAAGCTGCCATCTTTTCAGAAACAAATAACACTTTTTTACCCTGTGCTAATGATTCAGAAATTATATTTGTTATAGTTTGGCTTTTTCCTGTTCCAGGAGGGCCCTGAAGTACAAAACTAATATCATTTTTAGCAAGTAATATTGCATCTTGCTGGCTTGAATCAGCATCTAAAACTTGGAAACTATCAATAGGTCTCTCATTTTTATCGTGATCATAAAAATTTAACTCTTTAGGAGCTTTTTTTATTTGGCTTAAATCACCTGCAAGAGCTTTAATTATGGGGTGTACTATTATTTTATCTTTGTTTTTATCCATATCATCGTACATATTTATTTTTAGAAATGATAGCAGTGACAAATGAACTTCTTCTTTTACTTGCCAATCATTTTTACTATATTTATGTACTGCTAATTTAATTTTTTGCAAATATTCTTTAATTCCATCTTCTCGTTCATCAAAAGAAGGTAATTTAATACTATAATCATTTTCAAATTTATAAGATAAACTTGGATTTAATATTATTTCATCATTATGAAGGTTAAGATAATATGGTTCATTAATTGAAACCTGAGTTAAATCAACAGGAACAAGAATAACGGGGGAAGAGATTTTTTCATTATTATTTAAATCATTCCATAAAAGCATTCCAAATGTAAGATATAATGTATTAATACCCTGCTCTTCAATTGAAATTTTTGATTTTGCTCTTAGTAATTTCAGTATTTTTTGTTGTTCATTTAAAATTTTGTTTGTTACTATATCACCTTTAACTATGGAGACACTTACTTCTTCACCATTTTCATCTATTATAGTCTTTAAAGGATGTGAAAAACTCAAACTTTTTTCTTCAACTACTAATGAATTATAAAGATTGCTTAAGTCAGGAGTAGTAATCGTAAGATTTGATTTTTTAGTTTCTTTAAAGTTAATTAACTTATTGCTTTTATCTATATCTAAAAGACGTTTTTTCCATATTTCAATTTTTAAGTCTAAGTTTTGCATTTTATCCCCCACCGTCTAATTTACCGGATATCGATTTCTAAAACTAATATATTCAACACAATTTTCATATTATGTATTCAATTGATAATAACCTTATTATAATTAATTACACTTATATATAATACCATAATGTCTAAAAATTTCAATAAAAAAAAACATCTTCAATGCTTTCGCTATGGAACCCTATGGTTCCCGACCACGGCTGTTTCACATCCTGAGCACCCTCCTTAAGAGGTCGGGGAATTCTTCCCCTTCACCCCTTTTTTTATATTATAAGAAAGTAGTACTTTCCTATAATATAAAAAAGCACATCTACTCTGATGTGCAAATTTTAACTATTGATTTTTCTACTTATTCATCCACAATAATTGCATCAGTAGGACAACCTTCTTGTGAATCTATAGAACAAGATTCTGAATCTTTAGGTATTTCATCAACTATAACAACTGATATATCTTCTTCATCCATTTCAAATACATCAGGACAAATTGATGCGCAAAGTCCGCAACTGATACATTTATCTCTATCAACATGTGCTTTCATTTTCATTCCTCCTATTAATTATATTATATTATTATTGTTTACCAGAAAGTTGTGACAAAGTCACATCCTGGTACAATCGCAATATGATTACCCAACATTCGCAAAATGCAGGGTAATCATATTATTAAATTAATTGAAAAATATATTCAAAAAAGAATGTTTTATTTTATTTTGTAAAATATATTTTTAAAATTCCTTTTGTAGCAGATATATCTTCTTCAATTAAGACAAAATTATTAATTTTATTTTGAATTTGATTTTTAAAGGTTGAAACAACTATGTTACTGTTATGAAATACTCCGCCCTTTAACCCAATTTTTATTTCATTATTAAATTGTTTCTTTTCATACGCAGTAATTGTAATATTAGCAAGAAACTTCCCAGCATTTTCAAGTAATAAAATGCTATCTTCATCTTTTATTTTAGATAAATCAACTATAATTTTAAACAAAGATGCAATATTGTTTTTTTGATTGCTGTATATGAAATCCATTATGTCAGCGCGAGTATTTCCACCTATTTTTTTTAGTAAAGTACAGCTTAAATTATCATAAGGAATATTTCTTTCGTATTTATATATTATTTTTTTAAAAGCTTCTATTACAGTGTGATAGCCGCTTCCTTCATCGCCTAATATATGACTCCAACCACCTATCATTTCACCTTGACCGTTTTTTTGAACAAAACATGATGATCCTGTTCCTGCAATTGAAATTATGCCATCTTCGTTCCCAAAATATGCTTTGCATGTCATCTCAGCATCATTTAAAACAATTGTAGGTATATTAAAATTATTTTCAATTTCATTTTTAATTTTTTCTGCATAATTTCCTGTTTCAACTGCAGCCATGCCTACTCCAATCATTTTACAACCACTGCCTAATACATTTAGACATTTTTGAATAATTGATGAAACATTAAATAATGTTTCATCATAATTAACGCATGGATTTCCAAATCCACCAATATCATCATAAATAATGTTAGAGTTTAAATCATATGCCTTTATTTCTGATTTTGTACCACCAGAATCAATTCCGATTAAATATTCCATATTTTCACCGCTTAAAATATTTTAATTACTTCTACATTTAATCTAAATCCATTTTGTTCAATGTATCTCTTAACTTTATTAAATCCTCTTTTGAAAGAGTAACACCTTTTCCCATTTTTTCATGTTCTGGTGACCATTCTCTCAAGTCATATTTAGGGCTTCTTTCATTCCAACTTACTAAATTAAGTTCCTTAGTCCATCCTTTTGCAGACTCAGAAAGTTGCGCAATTTCTTCTACTATTTCAAATTTTATCTCTGCCATATTTCCTCCACTTTTTATTCTTAAGTAATTTATTGATTAATTTTTTACATTATATATTATACATTAGAATATGCAA
The DNA here is from genome assembly GCA_029239575.1 of Bacillota bacterium. GTDB lineage: Bacteria > Bacillota > Clostridia > Tissierellales > Sedimentibacteraceae > Sedimentibacter. The sequence continues at coordinate 8,073 of JARBUP010000010.1, read as the reverse complement.
ATTACAACGCACTATTATAATAAAATAAGCGGAATATAATAATCCGCTTATTTTATTTATTTAATCCTCTTTATTATTCTTATCGATTAAACCTTTTGCCTTTTCTTTAGCTTCATCAAATGTATCTTCAGCTTTATCTTTTAATCCACCTATTTTTTCTCCTGCATCTTCAAGGATGTCTTCTGCTCTATCTTTTAATCCACCAACTTTTTCACTTGCATCTTCAAGTAAATCTTCAGCTTTGTCTTTTATAGCATCTGTTTTTTCCTTAGCACCCTTTAATAATCCTTCTGCCAAATCTTTTAAACTCATAACATCCTCCTTATTTATCTTTAATATATTTTATGATTACTATGTACATTTTTATACCCAAAATAAATTTGTTTAAACTTATTTAGAATCTATATTTTATAATAAGAAATAAAGTTAGATTTTTTTTAGATACCCCTTTATTTTATAAAAATTCTCGAATTAAATAAATGGGGTAAGATAAGGATAAAAAAAAGGAGCATAAATGAAGAGCAAGCAAAATAGCATATATTCAACTTTTGAAAGAGACAGTTCTAGTTACACTATGTGGATTATTGTAATTATATTTTTTATTACTATTGTTACAGATATAATAAATTTTAAAGGTGGGACCGGTACAATTGTACATTTATTATATATTCCTATAATAATTTCAGTATATGTTTTTGGATTAAAAGGAGGTATTGCAACTGCAATTTTTTCTGGTATCGCAGTTGGTCCATTTACACCTCTTAATATATCTACTAACTTAATGCAAACAGCACCTTCTTGGATATTCAGGATTTTTATGTTTTGCTTGATTGCTATTATCTTTAACATATTAGCTAATCAAAATAAAAAATTAAATGAACTTTTAAATAATAAAACATATACGAATATGCAAACTGGATACTATAATTCAAACAAATTAAAATTAGATATAAAAAATATAATAAACAAATATGAATGTAGGAACATTTCTTTTATTATGTTTGAATACGAGAATTTAGAGTCTATAAATGAATATGTAAATTTGGAAATTGGCAAAAAATCATTATTAACATTATTAAACAAAGCTAATTATTTTTTCAACGATGGAATAATATATATTATTAGTAACAACAAATTTATTGTAATGCTACCTAAATATACAACCGAAGAAACATATTTATTAGCAAATGAATTCATTCAAAATACAAAATCTCCATTTTATATTGATGCAATACCAGTAACTATTAAAGTAAAAAGCAGTATAACCAATTGTCTTATAAATGAAATTAATACAAGTAATATTATATGTAAGTTGGAAAAAACATTAGAGCAATCATGCATATATAATGAAGATGTAAAAATATTTAATAATAAAAAAAATTATGAAAAAGAAAAAAATTATTATAATGATCTTGTATTATTATATAATGATTTGCAAAATGACAATTTAAAGTTGTGTTATGAGCCTAAAATCGATATACAAAACAATGAAATCATTGGTTTAAAAGCAATGTTGAAATGGGATAGTGAAGACCTCAATAAAAAATTCTCAGAAATTATTAAAAGTGCGGATTATGCAGGTTTTTCTAATCAAATAACTAAATGGATTATAAAAAATGTCTCAGAGCAATTAAGAGTTTGGCAGAACAAAGGCATATACATATCTGTTTCTGTAAATCTTTATTCCCAAGATTTACAGAATGAATCTATAATCAATTATATAAATAAATACATATTAAGTAATGAAATTGATGCAAAATACATTGAATTTGAATTGTCAGAAAATACGATTAATAAAAACGACCAAAATACAAAGGATGTTTTGACAAAATTAAAAAACATAGGAATCAAATTATCATTAACTAATTCTAAAACAGATTTTAATTCTCTAAGTTATTTATTAAATTTTCCTAATATATTTGAATGTCTGAAAATAAATCAGATATTTTCTAAAAATACTTTAGATAATGAAAAATTACTGTTAATTGAGTATATGATAAAATTTGCGCACAGACTGAATCTTAAAGTCATAGCAGATGAAATAGAAACAAAGGATAATGTGAATTTGTTAAAAAAAATTGGTTGTGATATAATACAAGGATATTATTATAGTAAACCACTTTTACCTGATGAGTTAGAAGATTATTTATTTATAGAACGTATTTCTTAATGGATTGTTTTTTTAACATAAAAAACACTAAACTTAAATAATTATTTAATTGTTTAGTGTTTTTTGTATTTATTTTAATTTATTTAATTTTCTATAAACATAGAGGAAATTTTACTTTTTTTAATTAAACAATCGAATTAATATTTTGCTAAAAGTTGACCAACTAATGCTTTATTGCTTTCAATACATCCACCACATCCAGTGCCAGCTTTTGTTACCTTTTGAATTTCTTCAAATGATCTTGATCCATTTTTAATGGCATTAATCATATCTTGAACTTTTACATTGTAACATCCGCATACTACTTGATTTTCATCTATTTTTTTCTTAAGTATTAAATTATTAACTAACTTTTCATTATTACCTTTACACTTTCCGCAACCTGTACTCACTTTAGTTATTTGTTGAACTTCTTCAAATGTTTTTGCACCATTACTTACAGCATTTTTTAAATCTTGTTCTGTAAGATTAAAACATCCACATATAATATTGCTATTTTCTATTTTATCATTGCTTTTTCCCATTAATTTTGAAATTATTGTTTTTAACATATTTATATTCTCCATTTTTAATTTGTAATTTATTTTTTAGTTTCTACTTCATTTACTATTTTAAATTTAATATACATTCTTAATTTTTAATTAATATTATTAAGAGCATTTATTAAATTATCTACATTTATTCCATGAACAACTGCTGCATCTTCTATACTTTCATATTGTGAAGATGGGCATCCAAAACATCCCATACCAAAATTCAGTAAAATTTTAATTGCTTCTGGACCAATACTAACTATATCTTTTATTAGTGTTTCTTTTATAACTGTCATTACTACACCTCCTCAATACTCTATTACAAAACATATAACTTTTTAATAATTACATTGAATGAACGAAAAATTATTACTAATTAGTAGTAACATCTTAAAAAAATAGGTGCAGTTATACACCTGATAATTTTTTTAATAATATAATTAAATTTTCTTTTTCATTGGTCGTCATAACATTGAAAATCTGGTTTATATTTTCAACATGATTAAGAAAATTTTCAGTAATTATTTTTCGCCCCTTTTCTGTTAAACTAATCAAATTAACACGTCTGTCATTTAAGTCAATAGTTCTTTGAACCAGGCCATCTTTAACTAAATTTTCAATTACAACAGTCATATTTCCTGCAGTTGAAAGTACTTTCTTAGTAATTTCACAAACCCTCATGTCCCCTTTATGGTACAAAATTTCAAGTACTGCAAATTGAGACACTGTTACACCTGCACTTTTGATTGTTTGAGTTTCTCTTCTATGAACATTTTGGTAACACCTTGTTAATGCTATTAAAGTTTTTAAGTTTAAATCACTTTCATAACCATAACTAATTTTTATTTTCTTATCGCTCATGAACATAATATACTACTAATTAGTACTAATGTCAATAACAAAAATTTACTTTTATAAATAATAAATTCTAACTAAGATATTATGCTACTTATGAAAATTAATAAAGAAAGACTTCCCATTATAATCATGTAATTTTTTATTGATACAATAAAAGTTTTTTGCTTGTCTTGAACTTTATAAAATTCATTAATATTTTTCTGAACTAAAATTAAAGTTAAAAATATTAATAAACAAATAGGATGTAAAATTTTAAATATAACCATGATTATTACAGCTACATAGCATAAATAATAAAGTACCGCAAACAAATATAGAGCTTTATTACCTAAATAATATGGAAGAGTATATCTTTTTACTAAAATATCTTTTTGTAGGTCACAAGTATTATTAGCAAGCATAATATTTGCTGTCACGCAAAATGGTACTATTGACAACAAAAAAACCTTAATAAAGGGCATAACATTTAATGAAATGCTTATTGTTTCCAAGCTTAAGTTTAAAGATATAAATGTTGCAGCATCCATATTTATATATAACATTATAAATGGTATTAGCAACCCATAAAACAATCCTGAAAAAAATTCTCCTAATGGAAGTCTTGATATTGGTATGGGTCCAAATGTATAAAAAACGCCACATAAAAAACAAATTCCACCCAATAAAAAAATAATTATGTCCGTCAAAAAAGCTAAATACAATCCTAATCCTGCGCTTATTCCAAATAATACATATATAATCATCAAAGCAGTTTTTCTTTCAAACTGCAATCTTTGACCATTTGTTTTTGTATCAATATAATTATTTATTGCTGTTGTAGTCAAATCAAATATAAACATGGATGCAAAAAATATTATAGTAAGCTTCCAATCAATTGTTGCTTCAACATATAAAAGATATGCAATTGACATTAAAAAAGCAAAAGTACTTGTAATTTTTGTTCTTATTTCTACATAATCAAAAAATTTATTAATCATTAATAAGCCTCTTTTTCTATTAAATTATTATACTAAATTTTAAAATAGCATTAACATTATATACTATATTCGTTTTTTATTAAACTACCATTTTATCCTATTTTTTAACTATAAATTTATTAATACTTCTATTTTGTTATAAATCAATATATATTATCATATAATTAAATCGATAGCAAACTTTAGTTGGACGAGGTGATTTTGTGTTTATATATAAAGTTAAAACTGGAGATTCTTTATTTTCAATTGCTAAAAAATATAATGTTAGTGTGGATAGCATTCGTTATTTCAATGAAATTGAAGGCGACATATTAGCAACAGGACATGATTTATTAATTCCAACTAATTATTATATAGTTCAACGCGGTGACACATTGTATCATATTTCTCAAATGAGTTTTCTTCCAATAGAGACCATTCGTTTTATAAATAAATTACAATCTGATTTATTGACTGTAGGTATGCAATTATATTTACCTCCACGAACAAAATACAACGCAGAAGGTTTTAGTTATATTCTACCTTCTACACCTGAAATAAATATAGAAAAGGTTACCCGTTTTGGACCACTTAATACATTTTTTGGCATATTTGAATATCATGTTTTTGAAGATGGAAGTTTAAGCACTTTAAATGATGAACAGCTTATTAAATTATCTCATGATAACAAAGTTGCACCTCTCGCGGTTATTACCAATTTAACTCCAACTGGTTTTAGCCAAGAATTAACAAGAAAAATTTTGAGTAATCCTATAATAAGAGATCAATTAATTAATAATATTTATAATTTAGTTAAAAGCAAAAATTATGCTGGAGTCAATATTGACTTTGAACGTGTTCCTGAAAATCAAAGGGATGCATATAGTGATTTTTTGAGAAGATTGCGAGACAAATTAAAACCTGAGGGATATTATACATCCGTTGCTATACCACCAAAAACGAAAGATGACATTCCCTGGTTACAAGGATATGATTACAGTGGTATTGGGGCAGCTGTTGATTTCGTTTTTATAATGGCATATGACTGGCATGAAACACACAGTCTTCCTGGACCTGTAGCCCCTATAAACGAAATAAGAAAAACTATAGAATATGCACTTTATCATATGCCAGCAAATAAAATTTTCTTAGGTCTTCAGCGCTATGGATATGATTGGACAATGTCCAATGGTACTCCAATAAGTGCTCGTGCTATTTCAATAGAAAATGCCGTAGAAACAGCTTTGAAATATAACGCTCCTATTCAATATTCTTTGGAATATCAGCAGCCTTTTTATACTTATATAGATGAACTCGGATTAAGACACATTGTTTGGTTTGGAGATGCTACAGCACGTTCTAAAAGATTCCAACTTGTAATAGACTATGGATTAAGAGGGCTTGGTGCTTGGCAATTAGGGTTAGGTTTTGTACAATCTGATTTTTTAGCAAATGAATTTTTTAATATTAAAAAAGTCCTATAATAAACAAAAACAAAGCTGCTCAGTGTATGTACTAAGCAGCTTATTAATTCATTATTTCTCAAATATTTTTAAAAGTCTTAAATAGTGATTTGCTTCACGTAAAGTGTGATCACCAAGTAATGGTATAATAATTGATTTAACTTTACATTCCAATAATCCCTTTGTTCCTTGTGCCTTAAAATCACGTATTGCTTCTGTTGCTCTAAGACTATCTTCAGTAACTTTCTCCATAGGCAATGTTTTATTCATAGCTTCAATTGAATCTTTAGTCAACTGGTCAAACTCTTTTCCAAAATTATTAGCTGCTTCAAATAATTCATCTTCAGTTGGATCAAGAAAACCACGAATAAATTTCGAATGTTCTGCCATAATTCTATTCCAAAATATTTCCTGTTCAATAGCTTCATTTTCCAAATTTATATATTCTTTTCTTTGAATTCTTTGAACGAACTGCAAATAAAGTTTTGCTTCTCTCATTATGTGATCTATTAATAATGGATAATTTACTGTAAACATTTTGCAACTTAAAACATTGGATAAAATATTAGCTTTAAACCTTATTAATTCAGATATTAATTCAATAGCTCTTTGATTAATATAAAATACCCTTTCCTCAAGATTTGGGTTAAAAGTTATTAAATCTCCCCCCATTAATTTAGCTTCTCCCTGGGTTAATTCAATTGGTATACGCACACCAGTATAATATGATGATGCCTTTTCTGCATTAAGCGTATATGGTGTAATTACTTCGCCTGATCGTAATACATCTTGACTAACAACACCATTAGAAAGTGCAATAACTTCTCCTAATAACCTATCAAATTCCATTCTAAAATCGTCAGCTTTTCGTGTATAATCCTGATCTCTTGGTGTAAATGCTAATTGCAGAAAAAACGAATGTTCTTTCATAATTCTAGCAAAAAAAAGGTGTAGTTCTAATGATTGACGAACAAAATCACTTCTTGTATCCAAAATATAATCCTCCTAAAAATATAATATTAGTACATAATATGAATTCATTATATAAATGCCACATTTCTTGTTAAGTAAAAAAACATTGAAAAATGTTAACTGCAAAAACCATAATTATTATTTTCATAAAATTTAAAATAAAAAAAACAAATTTTTCTGTGATTTATGTAATTAATATAATAATTACCAAAATAAAAATTTATTTAATTCAAATACTAATTAATACAAAAATAAATTTTAGGAAGGTGAATTATGAACAGAATACATTTTAATGTATCAAGATTGTTAAATACACAGACTAAAACTCAATTAAATAATGTTTTAAACGATTTAGAAGGCGTTCAAATGGTAAATATAGATTTATCACGAGGTACTATAGAAGTTGGTTATGATAATAAAGAAACTAATGAAAATCAGATAAAACAGTGTATTGAACATGTTGGATGTAAAATCGAATAATTTATTTTTAAATAGCACAGCAAGTGCTATTTTTAAATTTATATTTCAAAAATTTTGTCATTTTATGTGTATTTCCGAGAAAATAATTTATGTAATATGGAGGCAAAATGGAACAGATTAATAAAGCTTTAGATAGAATAAAAAAATTAGAATGCCCAACAGGTGAAGTTGAAAATCGTGTTATAGGTATTTTAGAAGATTATAATGTTGCTAATAAAAATGATATTATCATTAATAGAAACTATCAATTAGACAATGATGGAACTGAAGTTTTCAGCGCAAAAATAAATAATACAAATCTTTCCATAATTGTTTTAGCAAAATCTGGAATGGATGACTATGTTGCTAAAGTAGAAAATGTTTATATTAGTTAAAATAATATGTATTTTTTATTCAATATTTATATAAATGAAACCAGCAATTAATTTTGCTGGTTTCGTTTATTATTATTTATAAAACACCTGAAACTATGTTTCCATTAAATAAAACTGCTTTTCTTTCTGAAATTCTGCCTACAGATTCAGCTGAACAAGAACTATTAACAAAAATCATATTCGCATTATCGCCAATTTTCGGCCATTGACGATTACCTTTATTATCTAAAGGTGTTATTCCATTTGTAATAAATCCAAGAGCTCTTG
>JARBUP010000195.1 GCA_029239575.1 Bacillota bacterium | reverse complement strand
GGAAGCATAGAAGCAGAAATCCAAATTATAATAGCATCAACTATTGCAAACGGTTATAATAAACTTGCTGCAAAGGGATATTAAAAGGGGGACTAAAATGGAAAAGATTAGAGTTATTCATTATATAAATCAGTTTTTTGCCAATATAGGCGGAGAAGAAAAAGCTGATATTGAGCCGGAAATCAGAGAAGGTATTGTTGGTCCTGGTTTAGCTTTACAATCAGGATTAGGTGATGAATTTGAAGTAGTTGCAACAGTTATCTGTGGCGATAACTATTTTGGAAGTAATTTAGAAAAAGCACAGGATACAATTTTAAATATGATTAAACCATATGAGCCAAATTTATTTGTGGCAGGACCGGCATTTAATGCAGGAAGATATGGGGTTGCATGTGGTGCTATAAGTAAAGCTGTAGAAGAAGTATTTAACATTCCAGTTGTTACTGGAATGTTTGAAGAAAATCCTGGTGTAGATATGTATAAAAAAGATTTATATATTATTAAGACTGCAGGCTCAGCAGCAGACATGAAAAAATCAATGCCGAAAATATGTGCTTTAGCTAAAAAATTAGTTAAAGGCGAAGAAGTATTATCACCTTCAGAAGAGGGATATCATGTAAGAGGTATCCGCGTAAATTATTTCAATGAAAGAAGAGGCTCGGAAAGAGCTGTAGACTTAATTTTGAAAAAAGTTGCCGGTGAACCATATGAAACAGAATACCCAATGCCAGTATTTGATAGAGTTGCTCCAAACCCTGCTGTAAAAGATATTTCTAAAATAAAATTGGCTGTTGTAACTTCTGGAGGTATAGTACCTCAAGGAAATCCTGATAGAATTGAATCTTCAAGTGCAACTAAATACGGCGTATACAACATTGAAGGAATGGACAGCCTAACAAAAGATAATTTTATGACTATTCACGGCGGATATGACAGAGCATATGTTACAGAAAATCCAAACCTTGTTGTACCATTAGATGTACTTCGTGAAATGGAAAAAGAAGGTGTAATAGGAGAATTAGCAAATTACTTTGTAGCAACAACAGGAACTGGAACATCAGTAGGAAATGCTAAAGGTTTTGGGGAAGATTTCAGCAAAAAACTAATTGCAGATGGTGTCGGAGCAGTTATATTAACATCGACCTGAGGTACTTGTACTCGTTGCGGCGCAACGATGGTAAAAGAAATTGAAAGAGCAGGAATTCCCGTAGTACATATGTGTACAGTTGTTCCAATATCACTCACTATAGGTGCTAACAGAATTATACCAGCTGTAGGAATTCCATATCCTCTTGGAGATCCAAATCTTGGAGAAGAAAAAAGTAAAAAATTAAGAAGAAAGCTTGTAGAAAGAGCTTTAAAAGCCTTACAGACAGAAGTTGACGGTCAGACAGTATTTGAAGATTAAATAGAAAAAATGTAATAATAGTCAATTAATATGATGTTAATTATATTAATTGACTATCAATTAGAAAAGATTGTTAATTCTAAAACAAATAAAATCGAGAGGTATTTTATGGAGAGAAATGGCAACAAGGTCAGTATTAAAAGAGTAATTATCATGGGCGGGGCTTTCATCGGTCTTTTGATAGGTTCTGGTTTCACTACAGGGCAAGAAATAATGCAATATTTCGTTTCGTTTGGCGTTGGTGGTTATGCAGCAATAGTTATGATGTTTGTCTTATTTTGTTACGTTGGAATCAGTTTTGTTGTGGTTGGCAATGAGCAACAGTTTGAAGAACCAAAGAATATATATCAATATTATTGCGGAAAGTATATTGGAACATTTTTTGATTGGTTTTCGGTTGTCTTTCTGTTCATGTCTTTTTGGGTAATGGTAGCTGGAGCTGGCGCAGCATTCAATCAGTCGTTTGGTATTCCGAACTGGGTTGGTGGAACCTTAATGGGCATTATTACCTTAATTACACTGTTTTTTGGTTTTAATAAATTGGTTGATATTGTCGGTTCAATCGGTCCAGTCGTTTCCGTTTTAGCTATTCTTCTTGGTTTTGCAGGAATTATGATGAACCCAGGCGGTTTGTCTAGCTTTGCAGAAGAGGTGCCTGCTTTGGTTGAAAAAGGAACAGTCTTGCAAGCTGGTAACAATTGGTTTATGGCATGTGCATCTTATGTTGGCTTCTGCATGATGTGGCTTGCTGTTTTCATGACAAATATGGGTGCGACAGCAAACAGCAAGAGAGAGGGCATTTATGGCACAATTTTTGGTGCATCGCTGTATTCATTGGCAGTTTTATTGTTAATGTTTGGTTTATCCGCAAACTTGCTCGATGTTGCTGGTGCTCAGATCCCAACATTAATTTTGGCGAAAAAAATCACTCCAGCTTTAGCAGTTTTTTATACTATTATTGTTTTTACTGAGATCTACACTACAGCCGGTCCTCTGCTTTGGACGCCTGTAAAGCGTATTGCTCCAGATGAAAAAAGCAATCGTTACCGTATGACATTGATGATTTTAGGCGCTATAGGTATTTTCGTTGGCCTAAAAGTTCCTTTTGACAAGTTAATTAACGTTGTATATGTTGTTAATGGTTATGTGGGTTTCATGTTGCTCTTTTTAATGATTATTACAGACGTTAGGGTACGTATACTCAAGAATTACACACCTAAAATCGTAAACGAATTGAAATGCAAAGCTAAATAAGACATTCAAAGTTGCAAAATAGCACTATGACAAAAAAATACATCCTATGTTCGACAATCTTTATTCATTCATAATGTACGCTGGTTAAAAAATTTTCTATTTAGTAGTAAAGGGTTTTCTCTTTGAGAATACCCTTTATTTTTTATTGAAATATTTTATATTCATAGTGAATTTAAATAATAATATGTTATAATAAAATTATGGATAAGTTTAAATATTCGCTATTTAGGAGTATAGGATGAAACAAAAAATCGAAAACATAAATGGTATTACTGAAGGTGTTATATGGAAGCAAATTTTATTATTTTTCTTTCCTATGTTGTTTGGAACTTTTTTTCAACAGCTATATAACATAGTGGATGCTATAGTTGTAGGGCAATTTGTTGGGAAAGAAGCTTTATCAGCAGTAGGAGGAACAACTGGAACTATAATTAATTTGTTCGTTGGTTTTTTCGTCGGTATTTCTACAGGTGCTACTGTAGCTATTTCTCAATATTATGGTGGAAAAAGCGAATATGAAGTTAGTAAAGCCGTTCACACAGCTATTGCTCTTTCCGTTGTTGTAGGAGCAATAATAACTGTAGTAGGTATTTTAGGCGCTCCTTATGCTTTGAAATGGATGGGAACACCGGATGAAATTATGTCAGATTCTCTTATTTTTATCAGGATATATTTTTTAGGAATGATTGCAAATCTTCTTTATAACATGGGTGCAGGTATTTTACGAGCAATAGGAGATTCTAAAAGACCATTATATTATTTAATGGTTAGTTCAATTGTAAATATTGTTTTAGTATTATTATTTGTGGTTGTATTTCACTGGGGAGTTGTGGGTGCTGCAGTAGCTACTGTAATATCACAATTAGTAAGTGCAGTATTAGTATGTTGGACTTTAGCAAAGTCAGAATTTAGCTATAAATTATATTTATCACAAATTCAATTTCATAATGATATGCTTAAACAAATTATAAAAATTGGGTTGCCTGCAGGTTTTCAATCGCTGATGTATTCATTTTCAAATGTAATAATTCAAGCAAATATAAATAGTTTTGGTACTGATACTGTAGCAGCTTGGACTGCTTTTTCTAAAATTGACGGTATATTTTGGCTTACAATGGCATCATTCGGTATATCTGTTACAACATTTGTAGGACAAAATTATGGTGCTAAAAAATATGATAGAGTGAAAAAAGGAATACGGATTTGTTTAATGATGACTTTATCAGTAGCTATTTTTATGAGTATTATTCTTTATTTTGGAGGTACATATTTTTATAGCTTATTCACTAAGGATGAAATGGTTATTAATATAGGAATTGATATGATGCGATATCTCGTGCCATTTTATTTTACATATGTATTTATTGAAATTTATTCAGGCTCGCTCAGAGGAATGGGTAATGCATTTGTACCTATGATTTTAACATGTGTAGGTGTTTGTGTGTTTCGTACAGTATGGATTTTTATAACTGTACCTATTTGGCCTAATATTAAAACTATTATGTTAAGTTATCCTATCTCATGGATAATTACATCAGTATTTTTCATAATTTATTTTAGTTATTATATAAAAAGAATATTTAAATCAGATTTAATTATAGATGAAATAAGAAATGTAGAAAAATAGTAAGTGGAGAGAGGTAATTCATGAAAAAAATTATATTAATTTTAAGTATAATGATCTTTATATTTACAGGATGTAAAAAAGAAAATGAAAATATTAGCTTTACTGCTTTAATAGAAAATGTTTCTGAAAATAGTATGATGGTTACAACATCTGATAATGTGGGATTTGACAAAGCAAGTGTTAGCTATGATAAAAATCTTAAGTTGAATTTCAATCCTAAGATCGGACAAAAAGTTAAAATTGTAATTCTTCCTGAAATAAGGGAAAGTTATCCTGTACAAGTAACTGCTATAAGCATCGAGTTAATGCCTTAGAAAAAAGTTTAAATAAATGTTTACAATATGAGAAATGTGGGTAAAAGTATAATAACTAAAAAATATATAAAATATAGTTATTATTTATTTTTACTAAAGAAAAATTTACTTTAATGGAGGATTGTATATGAAATTATTAGTTCCAGTTGATGGTTCATCCGCATCAATTGATGCTGTAAAAAAATCAATTGAAATAGCAAGAAAACATAATTATTCTATTAAGCTTATTAATGTAGTAAATTTCAGTTCTTTATCACATTTAAACAGAAATGAAAGACTTTGGCGTTATATGGATGGTTCTACTATAACAGAATCAGATGAATTATCAAAAATAACTAAAGAAAATGCAGAAAAACTATTAAATGTGATAATAGATAAATTAGATTTTACAGATATTAAAACAGAAAAAGAAGTATTATCTGGAGAGCCTTATGAAAAAATCCTAGAAGTAGCCAAAAACGAGAATTTTGATTTAATTGTTATGGGTAATAGAGGTTTCTCTAAAATTAAAAGATTTTTCGTAGGTTCAGTAACTCAAAAAGTAATTTCTGAAGCACCGTGCCCTGTATTAGTAATACATAGTGATGACAATCATTAAAATAAAATTAGAGCAAAGGAGGTTAGCCTCCTTTTATTTTATTTGAAAAATTTATTTTAAAATAATTATATTTTAGGTTTTATTACCGATTTGGTATAGTATTACATATGTATGAAACATGTCGGACAGCATATACTAAAAATGGTAAATTAATTAAAAATACTTGTGAAAAGGTGATTATATGAAGTGGAGAGGAAGACAAACAAGCTCAAATGTAAGTGATAGAAGAGGCCAAGGTCGTTCTTCAAGAGGTTTAATTGGAGGCGGTGTAGGTACTATTGTAATATTCATTTTAGTAGCTTTACTTGGTGGGAATCCTATGGATGTTTTAAACAATTCACAGTTTATTGATTCAGGTACTCCATCTGAGTATGTAGAAAGCGCTGAAGAAGGAGAACTTGCTGAATTTTCATCAGTAGTATTAAAGGAAACTGAAAT
>JARBUP010000194.1 GCA_029239575.1 Bacillota bacterium | reverse complement strand
ACTTTATGATCATGGCCTATTATTCCACAATGTCCATGTGATGTGTATTCACACATGCATACGTCTGTTATAACATACATATCAGGATTTATTCTTTTTATTTCTTTAATTGCTCTTTGAACTATTCCATCTTCATAATATGCACCGCTTCCAAACTCATCTTTTTCGTCAGGAACACCGAAAATCATAATATAGTTTATTCCAAGAGATTTAAGCTCATTTATTTCTTCTTTTATCCTATCAACTGAATAATGATAGCAGTCAGGCATTGAAGAAATTTCTCTTTTTATATCATTACCTTCTACTACAAAAATTGGATAAACTAAGTCATTTTTAGATAAATAAGTTTCTCTTATCATACTTCTTGTTAGTTTATTGTCTCTTAATCTTCTCATTCTCATAGCTATTTCTCCTGATCTTTTAAAATTGTATTTACTAAATTATCTATATTATAAACCTCTGATTCCTTATATACATTTAAACCGTTATTTTCTGCTGTTTTAGATGTAATAGGCCCTATAGATATAATTTTTGATTTTTTAATTTTTTCTAATGTTTCATCATCAACCAATTTAATAAAATTTTCTACAGTTGATGAACTTGTAAATGTTATGTAATCTATATTTGTGTTTTTTAAATTTTCTTTTTCATTTTCATTTATACATTCAGTTACAGTATCATAAATAGGAAGTTCAACTACATTACATATTTCTGATAATTTTTCTTTTAAGTATGGTCTTGATTTTAATGCTCTTGGAAGCAATATAGAATGATTTTTATTTATAATGTTTTTGATTTCTTCAAACAATGATTCTGCAACAAAACTGCTTGGCACAAAATCAGCCTTTATACCATATTCTCTTAATTTATTTGCAGTACCATCTCCAATTGCAAATATTTTTATATTTCCAAGTTCCCTCACATCTTTATTGTCAAAAAGCTTATTCATAAATATTTCAACTGCATTTGTACTTGTAAATATTACGTGGGAATATTTTTTTAAATTTTCTATTTCCATAGTTAATTTGTCTTCATTGATTTGTTTAATAACTATGGATGGAACTTCAATTACATTTGCTCCAAGCTCACTTAATTTATTAACTAAAGAGCTTGCTTGAGCCCTTGCTCTTGTTACAACTATATTTTTCCCAAATAAAGATTTTTTTTCATAAAAATTTAATTTATCTCTTAATTTTATGACATCACCAATCACTATTAAACTTGGACTTTTAACATTTTTATCTTCAATAACTTTTTCAATTTCTTTCAAAGTAGATGAAACAACCACTTGATCAGGATATCCACCATGACTTATTACAGCACATGGTGTATTAGGATTTTTTCCATTTACTATAAAACCATTGCATATATTTGCTAAATTTTCAAGGCCCATGTAAAATACAATTGTTCCATTTAAATTTGCTAATGAACTAAAATCTAAGTTATCTTCATTTTTTTTATGTCCTGTAATTAAATGTAAAGATGAGCTGTAATCCCTATGGGTTATTGGAATGCCTGCAAAGCATAATCCTGCTATTCCTGATGTTATACCAGGCACTACCTCAAATTCAATTCCTCTTTCAACCAAATATTCTGCTTCTTCTCCACCTCTACCAAAAACATATGGATCTCCGCCTTTAAGCCTTACTACTGTTTTACCTTCTAAAGCTTTTTTTACCAGTATTTCATTTGTATCATCTTGAGCTAAAATATGATTTGAAGACTGTTTGCCAGCATTTATAAATTCCTTAGACTTATCATTAAAATTTAATAAATTCATGTTTAAAAGTCTATCATAAACTATTACATCAGCTTCTTCTAAAACTCTTTTTCCTTTTATAGTTATATATTCTTCACTACCTATGCCAGCTCCCACCAAATATACTTTTCCTGTTTTTTTCATAATTTCCCCTCTTTACTTTAAACAAAGGCTTTTATTAATTAATTCTTTAGCTAATTTAATACCAAGATTTTCAGCTTCAGAAATATGTGCAGTACCTTTTGAATTTAACATAAATTTTCCACTTTCTTCACCATATAAAACATGTAATGTCAGTGATTCACCATTTATTTCAGAATAAGCACCCATAGGAAATTCACAGCCTACACCTAAAGTTCTTAAAAATGCTCTTTCTGCTTTTGCTTTTATTGTAGTTTCAAAATGTTCAATCGTTTTTAAAATACTATTTATTTCTTCATCATCTTCTCTTATCTGCAATGCTAAAATACCTTGGCAAGGAGATGGAATAAATATCTTAGGATCAAAATAATAACTTATTCTATTTTCATAATTAGCTCTTTTTAAACCAGAAGCAGCTAAAATAACCCCATCAAGATTTTCCGTCTCAATTTTATTCATCCTGCTTTCAATATTTCCTCTTATACCTTTAACTTCTATGTTTTTAATAAGATTTCTTAGCTGAAAATCCCTTCTTATGCTTCCAGTTCCTATAACACAACCTTCTAAATCTGAAAGTTTATTTATAGTTTTATTTGAAACTACAGCATCTCTCGGGTCTTCTCCTTTAGGTATTGCACCAAAAATTAATCCTTTTGTATGTTTAGAAGGCATATCTTTCATAGAATGAACTGCTAAGTCTATTTCTTTATTTAATAGAGCCTGTTCAATTTCTTTTGAAAATATACCATTTGCATTTAATTTATGAAGTGGAACATCTAATACAATATCGCCTTTTGTTTTTATAATCTTTATTTCAAAATGTAAGTCAGGATTTTTTTCTTTTAATTCTTTTATTACTAAATTTGTCTGAGTTAAAGCTAAATTGCTTCCTCTTGTTCCGACAATAATTTTCATTTCAATCTCCTGTGTATCTTTTATCCTTTATGTCATTGATAATATCCATTAATTCTCTATTACTTTTTAGGTTTAGGCTATCCATTATATCCTTTATATTAATATTTGAATTAACCTCTTTTTCTTTTAATAATAATTCTCTTATTTTGCAAACCAAATTTATTTTTTCAGTAAAATCTTCTGTAAGTAACTTTTCAATTTCATTTAATATTAATTTTGCAGCTGTTGGACTTTTACCCTGTGTATTAACAGAAATAGTTATATTTTCTTTTTGTATTATTGCAGATGTAATAAAATCCGACTCTTTTTTATTGTCAGCCGACATAACTATTGTTTTTTTATGTTTGAAAAATTCTCTAATTTCAGTATTTAGTTTTGTATTATCCGTACAAATAAAAGCCATGTCATATTCAGTTTTTATTTTATTTATTTCAAAATTATCTTTAATAAAATTTAAATTTTTATATTCTTTTTTAAATTCTGATGTATCAAAGGAAAAATCCTTTGAAATAACAGTTATTTCTGCACTTGTATTCAAAAGACTATTTATCTTTAAAAGTGCAGCTTTTCCTCCGCCTACCACCAATATTTTTTTATTTTCAGTATTGAAACAAATAGGATAATATATCATTAAAATTCAAAAAGTTCATTGAGCACTTTTACATACTCGTTTAACTTTTTTTCCTCCTTAGTATCCTTTAAATTTAAAACCATTTCTCTCATAAGTCTTTTTAGGGATGATTCAACCATTTTTTCAATTATTTTTTTATCCCTGCAGCTTAAATCTGTTTTTCTGTAAATATACGAAAGAGTATCTGATTTTATATGGTTACATTTTTTATACATTGATTCAAGAACTTTATCAGCTTTTATGGTGCTTTTCCATAAATTAAATTCTCTAATGCTTTCATCTATATAAGCCATGCTTTCCTTTAAAATAGTTTCCCTTATCATTTTGTTTTCTTCGGATTCAATCTTTAAAGAATCTACATCAAATAAAAAAACATTATTTACATTTTTTAAATTTTCATCAACATCCCTTGGCATAGCTAAATCAAGAATATACAATGGTTTTGTTCTATTTTTATCTATATTTTCTTCTTTAATAATTACATGAGGCGATGAAGTTGCACTAATTATTATGTCAACATCACGGATTATATCTTTAAAATTTTCAAATTTTATAACTTGAATATCTTTTATTTTTTCAGATATTTCTATTGACTTACTTAATTTCCTATTGCAAATAAATATTTGTCCAGTACCATATTCCCTTATATGAGTCAAAGCCAAAATACCCATTTTACCAATTCCTATAACTAAAACTTTTTTATCTGATAAATCCTGAATTTTATCACGAAGTTTTTTTACCCCTATATAACTTATAGACAATGGATTATCCGACACTTTTGTTTCAGTTTTTATTTTTTTAGCAAGTGTAATAGCTTCTCTAAATAGTTTGTTCAATATTTTGCTGCTGCCTTTTAATTCTATGGATGTAATCAATGCATCTTTAACTTGGCCAAGTATTTGATCTTCACCTATTACAATAGAATCCAAACCAGCACATACTTCAAAAATATGGCAAACCGCTTCATCCTTTATTTTGCTAAACACATAATTTTCAATGCTTTTATCTTTAAAATATGATACAAAAAAATTTTCTACAACACTAACAGCTTTTTCAATATTATCTGATGCAATATATATTTCACTTCTGTTACATGTGGACAAAATAATAACTTCTTCTATTTCTTTATCAGTTAATATCGTAGTTGCTTCAATTTTCTTAGCTTCTGTAAATGAAACTTTTTCTCTTATTTTAATAGGTGATAAATTATGATTTAATCCAATTACTGCAACTTCCATTTCCTACCTCTTATTTTCGTAACCTCTCCTGGTTATAATTTTATTATTATCAATATAAGATGATTTGTTTCCTATTATTACAATGCTTAACATATCAACTATTTCATAATCAATTGTATCTAAAGTGCATATATTCACTTCTTGATTATTTCTCGACACATTCCTTACAATTCCAACTGGTGTGGTTCCCTGCTTATGTTTTTTCATAAGTTCAATGCTTTTTTTCAAATAATCAGGACGACCATTGCTCCTCGGATTATATAAACAAATTACAAAATCACATTCTGCTGCTAACTCAACTCTTTTATAAATTAAATCCAAGGGTGTCATCAAATCACTTAAACTTATGTGGCAAAAATCATGCATAAGAGGAGCTCCAAGAACTGCAGCTGCTGCAGTTGATGCTGTAACTCCACTTATTATTTTTACTTCTTCTCCTTCAGCAAGTTCCAACACAAGTCCTGCCATGCCGTATACACCAGCATCTCCAGAGCTGATGACAGCTACTGTTTTTCCTGTTTTAGAAATTTCAACAGCTTTTTTAACCCTGTCTATTTCCTGCATCATTCCGTTTGATATTACCTCTTTGTCTTTTATCATGTCAACTATTAAATTTATATAAGTTTTATATCCAACTATAACTTCTGAGTTTTCAATAGCCTTTACTGCTTCATATGTCATAGTTTCAAAGCTTCCAGGCCCTATTCCAATTGCATATATCATTTAAATCTCCCATCTTTTATTAATTAATATTGTTGTAAAATAAGAAACATCTTCTTTTTTCATATCTTTAATATTTTTATAAACTACTTCTTCTTCTTTTGATGAATTGCTAACGGCAATTGAACAATTTTCAAGTTTTTCATCTAATAGCAAATTTATAACTTCATCATAATTTTTATAAACTTTCATTAAAACAATTGAATTTTCGTTTTGTATATAATTTTTAAGCTTATTTATTCCTATTGTAGCAGG
>JARBUP010000009.1 GCA_029239575.1 Bacillota bacterium | reverse complement strand
CCTGATATAGTAAGTCAATATAGAAGTTTTATTAAGAGCAAAAAAAATATGACATCTGATTTGTTTTTGAATAATTTAAAAGCTGCAACACATTGGAATGTTAAAACAATAAGTATTGAATATATTATGTATGATATTGAAAATTCTAATGAGGTAACACTTTTGCAAACGGCTACACATTTATGCAACTTAGTAAAAGTAACTGCAAAAGAATCTGTTAGAAATAAAGCAGGAAACTCTTTACTACTCTTAGCTCCTCTTTTATCCATCGACCAAAGAAATGAATTGGCATTTGAGTTAATTAAAGGTCTTGAAATAGATGAACTTCAGTTTGCAAAATATATACCTGAATATTTAGGCAGATTTGTAATGCATTTGCATCCTAAAGAGCTTGATGAATTTATTATAGACTTAAACAATATATTCAAATCTTCTAATGAAAGAGCAAGTTCATTAGCTATAAATACATTTGGAATAATGGTTCAATATTATCCAGAATATAAAAATAGATTTATTGAGTTAGATGAAATATATGAAAAAAGATTAGTAAAAATGCTTGGAATTGTTTTAAGTGGTCTTGCAAATCATAATATTCAAGTAAAACAGGATTCATTTCTTGTTATAGGGCAAAATATATTTGGCTCCAAAAGATTGGATTTAAATGAAAAACATAAAGTATTTTCATATGTAAATAAAAAATTATTGACTTTGATTAATGAAAAAGAGTTGGGGGATTTGTTTTTCTTTAACAACTCCGCATCATTTAATCACATTTATAGATTTATCAGTGATTATAATTTTTATAATGGAGATTTTAACATACAAGAAAATAAAAACATAGCCTTTTTCCCAGGAACATTTGATCCGTTTTCACTTAGTCATAAAGGTATTGTTTCAGAAATAAGAAATATGGGTTTTGAAGTGTATTTAGCTGTTGATGAATTTTCTTGGTCTAAAAGAGTACAACCACGATTAATTAGAAGACAAATTATTAATATGTCCATTGCAGATGAACTTGATGTATATTTGTTTCCTGATGAAATTCCTGTAAATTTAACTAATAATGATGATTTAATAAATTTAAGGAAAATATTTGATGATAAAAATGTTTATATTGTAGTTGGTAGTGATGTTATTATTAATGCATCTGCTTACAAACAACGACCAACTAAAACATCAATCCATAGTTTTAACCATGTTGTATTTAAAAGAGTTGTTCAAGAAATGTCCGTAAGTTCTAATAAGAAATTTGAAGATTCTAAAAATAGAATTAAAGGTCAAGTTGTTGAACTTTCTCTTCCTGTTTATTTAGAAGATATAAGTTCAACTCAAATAAGGGATAATATAGACAATAATAGGGATATTTCTAATTTAATAGATCCTATGGCCCAAAGTTTTATATATGATAAAAACTTATATTTAAGGGAACCACAATATAAAAGTGTATTAAAAGCTAAACCATTTAATGTAGAAATAGTAGAAGACATAAGTAAAAATATAGTTGATGAAATAGGTCATTATATTTTCATGCATACAAATTTATATGAAAATATCGGAGAAAAGTTAATTTCGAAAAAAATAAGCTTAGCAGTTATTAGGGATGGTAAAAATTCTAATAAACTTTTGGGGTTTGCAGCTTTTCATAATATTAGCTCTTCTGAAATATTTACTGAATTTAAAAGTGAATACATTGCAAATTATTTAAGAGAGCAAACATCAGGACGAATTGTTATAATAGATGGAATTTATATTAGTCCAGGAACTATTTATGATAATCTTGAACAAATAATACTTACAGAAACATTAGCACATTGTTTGAAGAATGATTTCACATATGCTTTATATTTTAATACAATGTTAAATAATAATTCTGAAGCAGTTTATGAAACTCTCGAGCTTCAAGGTTTTGAAAAATTAGTTGATAATAAATTAAACATGGCTGTTTATCATGTTGATATGAAATTTCCTATATGTTTAACCCTTAATCTTGAATCATTTATAAAAGAACCTTTAAGTAACAATAAAAAAGTGCATCAAGCAATAGTAACTTCAAGAAAATCACTACAAAAGGCTATGACGAAACTTTACAAAGGAAATTTAGTTTTATCATTTGACAATGATATGATAAATCAAACTTTGATACAAAAGGTTTGTGAATTAAATAAAGTTACCGATGAAGAACAAACTCCAAGAGTTTTAGGAGAAAGTATGTGTGTTCCTTTTGGTAATATATTAAAAGGTATGGTTGTTCCAAATACAGTTACTAAATCACTGCATACAGAAAAAGTATTTGAATCAGATGTAAGGCATTTTAAAATAACTGAATATCCTTTTTATTCACCTTTACAAAACCAAATGAAAACTATTAAATCATTTAACCGACCTGTTATATTAGTGGATGATTTAATGCACAAAGGATATAGAATAAAAATAGTTGAACCACTAGTTAAATCTGAAGATATTAAAGTACAAAAAATTATAGTTGGAATAATGTCAGGTAGAGGAAAAGATTTAATGGCAATGCAGGAACGAGACATTGACTGCGCATATTTCATACCAAATTTAAGAATGTGGTTTAATGAAAATTTAATGTATCCGTTCTTAGGAGGAGATGGTATTTCTTCTGGAGAAGAAACTCAAACTAATTTAATACCATCTATTAATTTAATACTTCCTTATGTTGCTCCTGTATTCATAAGCGGTGCTTCAAATGAAGATATCTATAATTTATCCATGGTATGCTTACAAAATACAAAAAGAATACTCAATGCTTTAGAATCTGAATATCAGGAATTATTTGAAAAAAATCTTTCCGTAAAAAGACTTGGAGAAGTACTAATAACACCAAGATTTCCGTTTTTAGGTAAAAATATTTCATATGATTTAAATATAGAAGCATCAAGTTATTTAGATGTAAGTATTGAAAATTTAGCTAAACTTGAGAGGATAATAAAATGATTTATTATAAATTTAAAAATAAATTTTTATTTTCTTTAAATGATGAATATGATTATGAAAAAATAACTGAACCGCAGCAAGCTCTTGACAGTTGTCAAGAGCTTTACTTCCTTATTAAACTTAATAAAGAAAATTCAAAAAGGGCCTTTGTTATAAACCATGTTTCTGATTTGTTTATTAAAGAAGAAAATCTTGAATTATTAAAACTTAATATTGATATAGCAGCAAATGATGATGTTTCGGAAAAAATTTTAAAACTAATCCAAAACAGAAAAATTAAAGCTGTTAATACTGAATATGAAAATTATGAGGAATGTTTTTGTTCAGAAAATTTAAATAAGAAAAAGGTACATTTGCTTGCATTAGGAGATGTGGGTAGCACTCTACTAATGGGCTTAAAGCTTTTAGGAGGAAATTCAATTTCTTCAATTGGTATATTTGACAGAAGCGAAGATAAAATAAAACGTTATGAATATGAGATGAATCAAACATCACTTCCATTTGAGCTTGATGAACTTCCTTTAGTGCATGGCATAAAAAGAGAAGAATTGTTTGATTGTGATATGTTTGTGTTTTGTGCATCAAAAGGTGTGCCTCCTGTGGGAGCTGAGGGCATAGATGTAAGAATGGTTCAATTTGAAGAAAATGCTAAGCTCTTAAAAGAATATGCTATTATGGCAGGAGAGGAAAACTTCAAGGGGATTTTTGCAGTTGTATCAGATCCAGTTGATTTGCTGTGCAAAACAGCATTAATAGAATCATGTGGTAAGCTCTTACCTGAACAAATAAAAGGATATGGACTTGGTGTAATGAATGCAAGAGCAGCTTATTATGCTAAAAAAGAAGAAAAATTTGCAAGCTATTTAACTGAAGGAAGAGCATTTGGACCTCACGGCAATGATTTAGTGATTGCAAACAGCATTGAAAATTATGATGATGAGTTATCAAAAGAACTTACAAAGTTAACTGTTGAAGCAAATTTACAGGTAAGAAAAACAGGATTTAAACCATATATAGCTCCAGCTTTGTCATCAGGAGCCATATCAATTATTTATACATTAGAAGGCAAATTTCATTATAGTTCAAATTATGTGGGAGGTGTTTTCATGGGAACAAAAAATAGAAACACTCCTATGGGTATAGAAATAGAAAAAATTCATATGCCAGAAAAATTATATAAAAGACTTGAAAACACTTATAGAACTTTGGACGAATTTATGAAAAATTATAAATAAATTAACTGTTACAGTTTGTTAATTTTTAGAGGAGATTCCATGGAAAAATTGACAGTTTTGCTGCCAGGCGAAATATCTGACAGATTAAAAATGATGCTTGAATATTCTTTGAAAAGTTACCACTTTGAAATAATTAAAACAAGCGATGAAATAATTGATTTAAAAAACAAGCGAATTTTATTTGCTGTTGAATTAAACCAAACAGGAATAAACATAGAGCTTTTTAAAATGTTAGAAAAAATAAAACTTGGAGAAGACAATTTCTTAGAAGGTTCAGTTGGCAGCATAGTTGTTAACTCAAGTAACGAATTTTTCACAAGAAATATTTCCCGCATGATTATTTTATATGCAAATATGGCAGGTTGTTTGTTTATTGGAAGACCTCTGTTAGAAGCTACGGGCTCATTAAAAGGCTTCAGCTCATATACGAAAAAATATGATATGGATTTATATGAAGCGTGCGTTAATGAATTCAAAAAAACAGTTGAATCACTTGTTGATTTTAAAATAAAACAATTTCAAAAACCAAAAATAATTGCATTGCATGCAAGCAATTATAAAACTTCGAATACATTAGCCCTTTGGCAGATGGTCAAAGAAAATTTAAAAAATCAAAATGTAGAAATAAAAGAAATACATATTGAAAATGGTTCTGTTAAAGACTGCAGGGGATGCGTTTATACAGCCTGCAAGCATTTTTCAAAGTATACAAATTGTTTTTACGGAGGGGTAATGGTGGAAGAAGTTTATCCTGCCATTATAGAATCGGATATTTTAATAATGCTTTGTCCGAATTACAATGATTCCATCAGCGCTAACATGTCAGCAGTAATAAACCGTTTAACGGCGCTTTTCAGAAAAGTAAAATTTTATGATAAATATTTGTATTCGGTAATAGTATCAGGTCATTCAGGAAGCGATATAATTGCCGAGCAGCTTATAAGTGCTTTAAACATTAACAAAACATTCATGCTACCACCAAAATTTGCTTTAATGGAAACAGCCAACGATATGGGGGAAATTTACAAAGTAGAAAATATAGAATTAAAAGCAAAGAATTTTGCTGAAAATATAATAAAAACTGTGATAGACAAAAGATAAGAACACACAAACACAATAGCAATCAAAGATTGCTCAGACTATTGACGAACCACTAAGATGTCATTCTGAACGCAGTGAAGAATCTTTTAAACATTGAAATAATAAGATCCTTCGCTATCGCTCAGGATGACAAAATTAAAATGATACATTGTCATCAAGCTGAGCAATCAAAGATTGCTGTTTGACTCGATAAATTGTTACATTCGTAATAAGTAAGAATATTAAATCAAAAATTAAATGGAGGCTCAAAAATGATCAAATTTAGAAATGTAACAACAGCCTTTTTAATGAATGACGATGATTTTTTATTGATGAAGAGAAGTGACAACAACAAACACATGCCGGGCTTCTGGTATGGGGTTGGAGGGCATTTAGAAAAAGATGAATTAAACAATCCGAGAGCTGCCTGCATAAGAGAAATATTTGAAGAAACAGGAATAAATGAAAATCAATTAGCAAATTTCAAATTAAAGTATATAGCTATGAGAAGAAGTTATAATGAAACAGTTATAAACTATATATATTTCGGTCAATCATCAACAAGAGATGTTGTTGAAAATGATGAAGGCTCTTTGCACTGGATAAATAAAAAAACTGTTTTAAATCATGCTTTTGTAGATGCATTAAGATTAACTTTATCACATTATTTGGAATCTGGCGAGATTATGGAAGATGTTTTAATCGGTGTAGTCAAACTTGATGAAAACAATAATTCAGCAATTAATTGGAGTGTTTTGCAGGATATGAAAGATATGGTATAGGTATTTCATTGATATCATGGAATATTTTCTATGGAAAAGATAATTCAATTTTAAAATACTTTTTAGTTTTTAACTAATTGGCACAGAATATGCTTTATAATTTTAGTTAAATTAAAAGTGAGGAAGGCTTTCAGAAAATATTAGGGGGTACGCTATGAAAAGGTTTATTATTGAATTTGGAATGGGTATAGATTTTCATGGACAAGACGTTACAAATGCTGCTGTGAAAGCTTCTAAGGATGCCATTTCTAAAAGCTGTTTAATAGGTTTAAATGAAGTATGTGGATTTTCACAAGATAATATTGATGATAACGTAATCATAAATGTTATAATAGCTGTCTCAAGACCTGAAGAAGTAAATTTAAATGAAGTCGAAAGGTGCTTTCCTGTAGGCAAGGTTAAAGTGGAAGCTGTAAAAGGTGGACTTAAAACGGATGGTCTTTGCTTTACAAGATTTGGCGATAAAGATGATTCAGTTGAAGTTGCAGTTGCTTGTGTAAAAGTAGAAGTAAAATAAATTCCTTTTGATAGAAATAAAATTAATAGCTGCTTAAAAAGGAGGGTCATTTAGTGTCAAATACACTTAAAGAAAATTGGGAAAAGTTTGTAAATGTAAAAGAAACACCAAAAAATGTAAGACCTTTGATTTTAGAAGCTTGGGAGAGGTGTGCAAAATTAAAGGTGGATTTTTTGTCGGGGAAGGGTACGAGAGTAAGTGATAAAGTCCTAAAAGACAGCCTGTATAAAAGAAAAGAGCTAATAGAAGTAGCAGGTCCTATAATGAAAGATGTTTTTGAAATAGTTAAAAACACAAGCTACAGCGTAGTATTAACAGATGAAAAAGGTATAATAATAGATTTAATTATAAATAAAGATTTAGAAAAAAATCATCAACAATTAAATTTTGTTTTAGGTTCAATATGGGACGAAAAAAATGTAGGTAACAACGCCATTGGAACCTGCCTTGCTCTTGATAAACCTGTTCAGATAATTGGTGCTGAACATTATTGCGAGTATCATCACCGTTGGACTTGTTCAGCTGCACCCATTCACAACAGCAAGGGTGAATTGATAGGATGTTTTGATTTGTCAGGAAAAGCTGAGGACGTACAAACACATACATATGGTATTGCTGTTTCAAGTGCTAACAGTATTGAAAAACAATTTACTATACTGGAATCATATAAGCTTCTTGATACAACTTTTGATTCAATTCTTGATGGTTTAATGATTATGAACAGCGATTTGAAAATTTATAAATTCAATAATCAGGTACCTAACATTTTAAAAATGGAAGATGATGAAATTTACAATATTAATATTACGGAAGTATTTAAAGATTTTGATATTGTAAACAAAATATTTAACAATAAGCAAAAAATAAAGTACTCTGATATTACATTAATGATTAATGATAAAAAGGTTGAGTGTTCATTGAATATTTCTCCAATAATTCTCAGTGATGATGTTATAGGTGCAGTTTTGGTATTAAGAGAAGCTAAACAATTTAGAAAAGAAATAAGTAAGTTAGCAGGTTTCAGGGCAAATTATACTTTCAATAATATTATTACTAAAAATGATAAAATGAAAGATTTAATAAATACAACCCAAAAAATAGCAAAGACAAATTGTTCTGTATTAATTGAAGCAGAAAGCGGTACTGGTAAGGAACTTTTTGCTCAAGCTATTCATAATGAGAGCAGAAGAAAAGACGGACCTTTTGTTGCGGTTAATTGTTCCGCTATACCAAAGGAATTATTTGAAAGCGAAATATTTGGATATGAAAGTGGATCTTTCACAGGAGCTTTAAAGGGAGGCAGACCCGGAAAATTTGAACTGGCAAATGGTGGAACAATTTTTTTAGATGAAATTGGAGAGGTTCCATTGGAAATGCAAGCTAAACTTTTGAGAGTGCTTGATAATAATAGAGTTGTGCGTGTAGGCGGAACGTATGAAAGGGATTTAGATGTAAGGGTTGTTTCGGCTACTAACAGAAATTTGATAGATGAGATTTCAAAAGGATTCTTCAGGCAAGACCTTTACTATAGGTTAAATGTTATTAATGTAAGAATACCTCCTCTAAGAAAAAGAAAAGATGATATAATAGAACTGGCTAAATTCTTTTTAAATAACTTAAATGAAGAAAATGAAAGTTCAAATAAATATTTCAGCAACAACTTTGAAATAGAGCTTTTGAAACATCCATTGACAGGAAATGTAAGAGAACTTAAAAATATTATACAAAGTGCTTATTATTTGGCTGATAAAGATTTAATTGACAGTTATCATTATGGAAGCAATGTAGAATCTAACGAAACTTTCTATAAAGAAAGTCAAAATAAATATGAATTATCCTCCATTACTTTAAAAGATATTGAAAAGGAAAGCATAGTTCAGGCTATTGCAACTAATAACGGAAATATAAAAAAGGCAGCCGAAGAATTAAATATAAGCAAGGCAACTATATACAGAAAAATTAAAAGCTATTCTATAGATGTAAACAGCATAAGCAAGCTGGCCTAATTTCTCACATTAAATTCTCAAATTGAGACAAAGTCTCTTTTTGAGAATTTTTTTTATTATAAAATTATATGAAAATTAAGAATATAAACGTATGGGAAAAATTCGTAAATTAAAACATTAAAAATTCAATACATAAATAAAAGTAATTTATACATATAAAAAGTTTAAGGTTGGCTATGTTTTTGCTTATTATATAGATGAATAAATTAAAAACAACTTAAAGAGGAGGAGAAATAAAAAATCACTAAAAAAGGCAAGTCGTTGTTAACGTCTTCTTAGACGTTGTTATAGCAAAATAAAATCTATTGGAGGTCATATTTTGAATATTACTAACGAACAAGTTAAAAACATGTATCAAACTATGCTTAAGATTCGTAAATTTGAAACAAGAGCAAAGGATTTATTTGCTGAAGGCAAAATTCCTGGATTTGTTCATCTTTATATAGGAGAAGAAGCAACAGCCACAGGCGCTTGTGCTAATTTAAGAGATGAAGATTATATTACGAGTACTCACAGGGGACATGGCCATATAATTGCTAAAGGCGGAGATTTAAAAAATATGATGGCTGAGCTTTTTGGAAAAGAAACAGGCTATTGCAAAGGTAAAGGCGGATCAATGCATATAGCTGATGCAACGAAAGGTATCCTTGGTGCAAACGGTATCGTTGGTGCAGGACATAATATAGCAGCTGGTGCAGGATTAGCAATTCAATATAAGAAAACTGATCAAGTTTGTGTATGTTTCTTTGGTGATGCTTCTACAAATCAAAGTACATTCCATGAATCAATGAATTTAGCAAGCGTTTGGAAATTGCCGGTAATATTCGTTTGTGAAAACAATGGATATGGTATTTCAGTAAGCCAAGCAAGACATCAAGCTATAACTGATGTTTCTGTAAGAGCTTCAGCTTATAATATGCCTGGAGTAACTATTGACGGCAATGATATATTTGCAGTTTATGAAGCAGTAGGCGAAGCAGTTTCAAGAGCAAGAAAAGGTCAAGGACCTACACTTGTGGAATGCAAAACATACAGGTGGAGAGGACACTTCGAAGGTGATATGACTGTTTACAGACCTAATGGAGAATTAGATGCATGGTTGAAGAAAGACCCTATTCCAAGAATTGAAAAATATATGTTAGAAAACAATATTATGTCAGAAGCAGAAATTGCTAATGAAAATGCTGCAGTGGACAATATGATAAAAGATGCTGAAAAATTTGCAGAAGAAAGCAATGTAGCTTCATTAGAATCAGCATTGGTAGATATTTATTCTGATATGGTTGAGGAGGGCAGAGTAAGATGAGAAAAATGACTTATGCAGAAGGTATCAGAGAAGGTATGAGTGTAAAAATGAGAGAGAACCCTGATGTTTTCCTTTTTGGTGAAGATGTAGGAAAATTTGGCGGCTGCTTTGGTGTATCAGCAGGAATGTGGGATGAATTCGGAGAGATGAGAGTTAGAGATACTCCTATTTCTGAAGGTGTTATAATAGGTGCTGCAGTTGGATCAGCTGCATGTGGATTAAAACCTATTGCAGAGTTAATGTTTATTGACTTTTTAACTGTTGGTATGGATCAATTAGTTAATCAAGCTGCTAAAATGAGATATATGTTTGGTGGAAAAATTAATCTTCCTATGGTTGTTCGTCTGCCAAGTGGTGGTGGTATCGGTGCAGCAGCTCAGCACTCTCAATCTCTTGAAGCATGGGTAACTCATATTCCTGGATTAAAAGTTGTATATCCTTCAAATGCGCAAGATGCATATGGTTTAATGTTAACCGCAATAGATGATGACAATCCTGTTATGTTTATTGAAAATAAAGTATTGTATTCAGTAAAAAGTGATGTAGAAGATGAGGTTAAACCAATACCATTTGGAAAAGCTTCTGTTTTGAGAGAAGGAACGGATGTTACATTAATTTCTTATGGACGTCAAGTATTTGATTGCTTAAAAGCTGCTGAAAAATTAGCTAAAGATGGAATAAATGCAGAAGTAATAGATTTAAGATCATTATTTCCTCTTGATAAAGCTACTATATTTAAATCATTAGAAAAAACACATAAGGTTGTTATAGTTAGTGAAGAAGCTAAGAGAGGCGCATTTACAGGCGAAATCGCATCAATAATAGCTGAAGAAAGTTTCTTTGAATTAGATGCTCCAATAAAAAGAGTAGGCGCATTAAATACACCGGTACCTTTTGCTACTAATTTGGAAAATTATGTATTGCCTAATGAACAGGATATTGTATTAGCAGTAAAATCACAGTTTTAAATAAATTGTTAACAGCGCAGCTTGATATAGAAAAGCTGCGCTGTTTATAAAAATATTATTTTTATATGAGGGTACGTATTCATGATTTCCATAGGAATAATAGCAAATCCTGCATCTGGCAAGGACATCCGAAGGCTTGTGTCACATGCTACTGTTATAGATAACAATGAAAAAATTAATATTGTGGAAAGAATTGTCTTAGGTGCTCAAGCACTGGGTGTAGAGAGAGTGTATATGATGCCTGACTCCTATAATATTGGGTATAGAGTTGAAGATAAGCTTAACACTTGTGATGAATTAAAATGTGAAATAAATGTAATTAATATGTTTCGATTTGACGGAATAGAAGATACTCTTAAAGCAGCAGAATTCATGGAAAATTTAAATGTAGGATGCATAGTTGTTTTAGGTGGTGATGGAACAAATAGAGCAGTTGCTAAAGTTACTAAAAATACCCCATTAATATCCATTTCAACAGGAACTAACAATGCTTATCCCGTCATGATGGAGGGAACTATTGCAGGCATGGCTGCAGCAGCAGTTGCTTCAAACCGTTTTAATAATAGATTGTTTGTTGAAAAAGATAAACGAATAGAAATTTATAAAGAAAATGAACTTAAAGATATTGCATTAATTGATGCAGTAGTATCTAAAGATTTATTTGTTGGAGCAAAAGCTATCTGGGATATGAATAATATAGAAAAAATATTTGTATCAAGATCTCATCCCGCATCAATAGGATTTTCATCAGTAGTTGGATGCAAGAAAATAATTAATCCTAATGATGATTATGGAGCTTATTTGGATTTAAATAGTAATGATACAAAAATAATGGCAGCAGTTGCAGCAGGTATTGTTATTCCTATATCTGTTTCTGAGCCAGTAATATTAAATTTTGATGATGAATATGAATATATAACCAAATCAAGAGGGACAATTGCCCTCGATGGAGAGAGAGAAATACAGTTTTCAGAAAATCAAAAATATATTTTTAAAATTTCAAGAAATGGTCCAAATCATGTAAATGTTAAAAAGATTTTAGAAACAGCACAAATAAATGGTTTTTTTACAGTTTAATTTTAGGTGAAATCCATTTGAATATATTTGAATTTTAGAATAATGTTTTTTATATATATAATAGGAGGTAAATATGGCAAAATATATAGTGATGCCAAAGTTGGGGTTGACTATGGCAGAAGGAGTAATTTCAAATTGGAGAAAGCAAGAAGGAGATACAATTAAATCAGGAGATGTTCTTTTTGATGTTGAAACAGATAAATTAAATAATGAAGTTGAAGCAACTATAGATGGCGTTTTAAGAAAAATATTAGCAAGTGATGGAACAGTTCCTGTTTTAGCGCCTGTAGCAATTGTTGGGGAAACTGACGAAGATATATCAGAATTATTAAAAATAGCAGGGGGAACAGTAGAAACAGAAAAAGCTGCAGTAAAACCGGAAACAAAAGAACCGGAAGCACAGATTGCAGCATCCGTAACAGGCGGCAGAGTAAAAGCTTCCCCAAGAGCAAAAAAACTTGCTCAAGATATGGGAATAGATATTTCATTGGTAACAGGAACAGGACCTGATGGTTCAGTTACAGAAAATGATGTAAAAAATTACCAGGAAAAATCAAAAGACGAAAAGAATAAAGTTTCACCCACTGCTCAAGTTGTAGCAGGACTATTAAGTGTGGATACAAATAAAATTGAAAAAGATTCACGCATAATGAAAGAAGATATAATTAAATTTAAACTCAGTGAAGAATTAGAAAAATATGCAGAACCACAGGAATACAGAAAACCTATGAGCATCATGAGAAAAGTAATAGCAAGAAGAATGCTTGAAAGCAAACAAATTTCTCCTACAGTTAATTATAATATTAAAGTTGATACATCTGCAATGAAGAATTTAAGAGAAGATGTAAAGCATGTTATGAAAATATCATATAACGATATTTTAGTAAAAATATTATCAAAAGTGCTCTTGGAATTCCCGTTATTAAACAGTTCTGTAGATGGCAATGATATTATAACAAGAAATTATGTAAATATTGGTGTTGCTGTTGCATTGCCAGAAGGTTTATTAGTTCCTGTAGTTAAATATGCAAATGTAAAAGGACTAAAAGAAATTTCAGCAGAAATTAAAAAAATGTCATCAAAAGCCAAAAACAATGAATTGACACCTGATGATCTTAAAGGAGGAACATTTACAATAAGCAATATAGGAATGTACGGAGTTGAATCATTCACACCTATAGTAAATCAACCTGAAGTGGCAATACTTGGTGTTAACGCAATAAAAGAAGAGACTGTAGTTGAAAATGGAGAAATAAAAATTAAACCATTGATGAATTTAAGTTTGACAGCAGACCACAGAGCGGTGGATGGGGCAGTAGCTGCGGAATTTTTAGCACAATTAAAAGAATATATCGAGAAGCCAGGATTACTTTTATTATAAAATGACAGGAGGTGTCAGGATGAAAATAGCAATATTAGGAGGAGGCCCCGGTGGCTATGTTGCTGCCATAAGAGCAGCTCAGTTAGGTGCCGAAGTAACTCTTATAGAAAAAGATAAAGTAGGAGGGACATGCCTAAACAGAGGATGTATCCCAACTAAGGTTCTTTTGCATACTTCTGTTGAAATGGAAAATGTAAATAAAGAATTTAAAGAAATAGGAATTGATATAACAGGAGCTGTAATAAACTGGAAACAGCTTCAAAGTAGAAAAGATAAAATAATAAGAAAGTTAGTTGCAGGAGTAGATAATTTATTAAAGAGTAACAAGGTAACAAAAATATCAGGCGAGGGAAGTTTCAAAAGCAAAAATGAAATAATAGTCAAAAATGGCGGGTCAGAAACAATAGTTGATTTTGATTATGCTGTTATTGCTACAGGCTCAATACCTGTGATTATTCCTTTGCCTGGAGTAAATCTGCCGGGAGTTATAACCAGTGATGAAGTTTTGTCACTAAGTGAAGTACCAAAAAGTATGGCAATTATTGGAGGAGGAGTAATAGGAACTGAAATAGCCAGTGTTTACTCTACATTAGGATGTAAGGTATCCATAGTTGAAATGCTTCCAAATATTGTAGCTAATATGGATAAAGATATAGTTCAGCCATTGAAGGAAAAATTGATAAAAAGCGGTGTAGATATTTATTTGAATACTAAAGTAGTATCTATTTCAGAATCAACTGAAGGACTTATGTTAAATGCAACATCAGAACAAGGGGAATTATCAATAACTGCTGAAAAGGTACTGTTGTCCATAGGAAGAAAGCCAGTTACAGAAAATCTTAATTTAGACAACATAGGAGTTAAAACCGATAGAGGAAGAATATTAGTCAACAAAAATATGCAGACAAATATAGATAATATATTTGCTGTAGGAGATTGCAACGGTGGAGTTATGCTAGCTCACGTAGCATCTGCAGAAGGTACATTTGCCGTTGAAAAAATAATGAATAAAAAACCTCAAATTGATTTTAAAACAATTCCATATTGTGTTTATACAAAACCTGAACTTGCTGGTGTAGGAATGACTGAGGAACAAGCAAAGGAAAAAGGATATGACATAAAAGTCGGTATTGCACCAATGTTCATTAACGGAAAATCAATGATAGAAAGCGACACAGATGGAATAGCAAAATATATTACTGATGCAGCAACAGGAGAAATATTAGGACTTCATATGGCAGGACCAAGGGCTACTGATTTAATTGTAGAAGGAGCTTTGGCAATTAGGCTTGAAGCTACTGTAGATGAAATAACTTCTACAATCCATGCACATCCTACAGTTGGAGAAATTCTTCACGAAGCAGCCCATGCTGTTCATGGTCAAGCTATTCATATTCCCAAAAAATAGATAAGAATTTAGGGAAGCCATAAAACAATCAGGCTTCTCTTATTTTGATGTTTAAGAGAAAATATTAGGTTTAATTAAAATATTAATAATAATATTAAAATCGACTTGCTTTTTTGAAAACATTCTGTTAAAGTTGAAATAATCCATATATATTTTGGAAAATATTTAAATAAGGAAGTATACATATGAGTGAAGATAAAGAACAATGTGGTGGCTGCCAAGATGACGAATGTGGTTGCGGCTGTGGAGATCATGAAGAAGAAATTTTAACTATTACACTTGAAGATGGAACTGAAGTTGAATGTGCAGTTATAGCGTTATTCCCAGTTGGAGATAAAGAATATATTGCATTATTACCATTAGCAAATGAAGAAGATGGTGAAGTATTCCTTTATGGTTATGCTGAAGAAGAAGATGGTAGTTTTGAATTATTAAGCATTGAATCAGATGAAGAGTACGAAGCTGTAACTCAAGCATTTGATGAAATTCTTGACGAAGCTGAACTTGATGAATTGTTTGACGACGAACAAGAAGAAGAAGAATAATATAAAGGACAGTGAATACTGTCTTTTTTCATACATAAAATTATCATAGAATATTGACAATGAATATACATTGTGTTAATCTAAAGAACAATATTAGTCGTAAAATAATGAAGTACAAATGATAATATAAGGAGATACGTATAAATGGCAAAAATAATTAGTGAACCTTCAAGAACGTTTGGAGAGTATTTACTTTTACCAAATCTCACTACTAAAGATTGTGTAGTTGAAAATGTTAATTTAACAACACCGCTTGTTAGATTTAAAAAAGGTGAAGAACCTGAATTGAAACTTAATATTCCTTTTACTTCAGCTATAATGCAATCAGTGTCAGACCATAATATGGCAATTGCATTAGCTAAAAATGGTGGTATATCATTTATATATGGTTCTCAATCTATAGAAGCAGAAGCAGAAATGGTAAGTAGAGTAAAAAAGTATAAAGCTGGCTTTGTAATAAGTGATTCTAATTTAAAACCAGATAACACTCTTGAAGATGTAATAAAATTAAAAGAAAAAACAGGACATTCCACAATTGCTATAACTGAAGATGGAACTTCATCGGGTAAACTTGTAGGAATAGTAACAAGTAGGGATTACAGACTTACGAGAGATCCATTAACAAAAAAAGTTTGTGAATTCATGACTAAGGATGAAAACTTAATAGTTGGTAAAGAAGGAATTACTTTATCAGAAGCAAATGATTTAATTTGGCAAAATAAATTAAATGCAATTCCTATAGTTGATGATAATTTTAATTTAGTTTATATGGTATTTAGAAAAGACTACTCAGATGATAAAGAAAATCCAAGATCACTTCTTGACGCTCAAAAGCGTTATATTGTAGGTGCAGGTATTAATTCTAGAGACTATAAAGAAAGAGTTCCTGCATTAGTTGAAGCTGGTGTGGATATTGTTTGTATAGATTCATCAGAAGGTTTCAGTGAATGGCAATATGAAACTATTAAGTGGATAAAAGACACTTATAATGGTAGAGTAAAAGTTGGTGCTGGTAATGTTGTTGAAAGAGAAGGATTTAGATATTTAGCAGATGCTGGTGCTGATTTTATAAAAGTAGGCATAGGTGGCGGATCAATATGCATAACTCGAGAACAAAAGGGTATAGGCAGAGGTCAAGCTTCATCAGTTTTAGAAGTTTCAGCAGCAAGAGATGAATATTTTGAAGAAACAGGTATTTATGTGCCTATATGTTCGGATGGTGGTATAGTGCATGATTATCATATAACATTAGCACTTGCAATGGGAGCAGATTTCGTAATGCTTGGAAGATATTTTGCAGGATTTGATGAAAGCCCTACTTCAAAAGTTAAATATGGTAATGGATTTGTTAAAGAATATTGGGGTGAAGGTTCAAACAGAGCAAGAAACTGGGCAAGATATGACTTGGGCGGAAAATCAGAACTTCAATTTGAAGAAGGCGTTGATTCATATGTACCATATGCAGGTAAACTTGACGATGGTTTGGGAACAACTCTTTATAAAATTAAATCAACTATGTGTAATTGTGGTGCTAAATCAATTAAAGAACTTCAAGAAAACGGAAGACTTAGTATAGCATCCGCTGTATCTATTTCAGAAGGTTCTGCACATGATGTAATATTAAAAAATCAATAAATTAAAGGATTTTGACATATTCAAAGTTTAAAATTTGTTAGATAAAATAGAAAGTTATATGAAATTCATTAATGTTTTTAAGAAAAATTGAGCATATAAAGACTGGTTTTTTATACCCAGTCTTTATTTTTTTACTCTTAAAACCTGATTATCAAGCCTGAATTTTATTAATTGTGCATTGCTTGCTCATTAAATACTTAGTAATAGATTATTTATTTTCTTGAATTTCAAATTTAGATGGTGGTATTTGAACTATTTGTTCAAGATTTATCCCAGGTATTTTTACTGGTATAGGATTTAATCTATAAGTAAGAACACTTGTTATTCCTGGGTAAAAATGAACATTATTTGTTTGTGCAGTATAATATCCTATGGCGTTTACTCTTACATTATATGATGTGAAATAATAATCCTGTCCGATATCCAAGTAATATTCCGTAGGTACAGTGAATATAGAAGTTTTTCCATTACCATTTGTAGTAGCTACTTGAACTGGAGCTTCGCCACTAAACCTATCCAAAATATAAATTGTTACTAAAGCATTTTTTATCGGAATTTCGTTGTTGGAAAATACAGTAACTTCTAAAAATCCAAATTGCTGGTCTGTAATACTTGTTTCAGGTATTGTAGTATTATTACTTATTACATCGCTAAATATTTTTTGATTGCTGTTAATATTGTTATATATATTACATTGATGAAACCTATTGTTCATTATTTTCACTCCTATATTATTTATATTTATTATTCATTGGGTGTGGGCGGTGGCAATTGAATTCTTTGTTCAAGATTTATACCTGGTATTGATATTGGAGTAGGATATAAAGCAGTATTAAACACTGTTGTAATTCCTGGGTAAAAACGAACATTATTTGTCTGTGAAGAATAATATCCTAAAGCATCTACTCTTAAATTGTACGCAGTAAAATAATAATCCGGTCCTATTTCTTCGCCCAAATAATATGCAGTTGGTATTGTAAGTGTAGGGGCCTTGCCATTTGAATCTGTAGTAGCTATTTGAACAGCTGCTTCGCCTGCGAACCTATCTAAAATAAATACTGTAACTACTGCATTTTGTATAGGCGTTCCATCATTAGCAGATACATTAACTTCCAGAAATCCAAAAATTTCTGTTTTATCAGTTTCTGGTACAACTGAATTGCTTTTGCTTATATTATTATAATTGTTTTTATAAATGTTGATATTTTTATTATGATCTTGATAATATCTATTGTACAATTTATACACCTCTTTTATTATAAAGAAAAAGTTTATTATAAATCAATATATTCTAATAGAAATCTAAAGTTACAAAGTATTAACGAGTAAAAATCACAATTATTCTACTAATCTACGGATATTTTTAAATAATATTAGTTGAATGTGTTATTGTTTATATGAAAATGAGAAGATGCATAAATCATAATAAAATTTAAGTTTTATAACAAACTTTAAGACTGGTTAGAGAGTTTTTCCAGCCATTTTATTTTTTGTACAATAATTAAATACGAAGTAAAAAAGAAGTCATTTTTTTAATACGTCAATTATTATATTAAATTAAAAAAGTTTATGATATAATGCTGATAAATATGTTGCATTAAAAGGTTAATCAATTAAATGACCAATTTGAGTAAAGCAAAAATAAAAAGACTAGTAAGTAAGAAGGAAAGGTCAGAATAAATGAAAATAGTAGAAGGTCAGTTTAATACTGCAAAAGTATATACGGATATTGTGGATGAGAATGCTTTATTACAAATTAAAACTTTGTGTGACCAAGAATATACATCAGGGTCTAAAATTTGTATTATGCCCGACGTTCATGCAGGTGCTGGATGTACTATAGGAACAACAATGACAATCAAGGATAAAGTAGTCCCTAATTTAGTAGGTGTTGATATTGGTTGTGGTATGGAAACAATTCAAATTAAAAATTCACATATAGAGCTTAATAAATTGGATAAGTTGATTTATGAAAAAATTCCATCAGGTTATAATATAAGGGAACAGGCTCATAAATATAATGATGAAATAGATTTGTCTTTTCTAAAATGCAAAGAGGAAGGAAAAATTAATATTAATAGAGCAATTCTTTCCCTTGGTACACTCGGTGGGGGAAATCATTTTATAGAAGCTGATAAGGACGAAGATGGAAATATTTATATTGTGGTTCATTCTGGATCGAGACATTTAGGATTGGAAGTTGCAGAATTTTATCAGGAACAGGCATATAAATCTTTAAATGGAAATACAAGTGTGGATATTAAAAAACTTATAGAAGAATATAAATCTTTAGGAAAAGAAAAGGAAATACAATCAGAGGTTGAAAGATTAAAAAAACAAATAAAAACACAAATTCCTAAACCATTGGCTTATGTAACTGGACAGCTCATGGAAGATTATATTCACGATATGAAAATAGTTCAGAAATTTGCCATGTTGAATAGAAAAGCTATGATGGATGAAATTATAAGAGGAATGAAGTTAAAAGTTGAGGAAGAGTTCACCACAATTCATAATTATATTGATACAGAAAAGATGATTTTAAGAAAAGGTGCAGTATCAGCAAAGTCCAAAGAAAAATTGTTAATTCCCATCAATATGAGGGATGGTTCGCTAATTTGTATTGGAAAAGGAAATTTAGACTGGAACTTTTCAGCACCACATGGAGCAGGCAGGTTATTGTCTAGGAATCAGGCAAAAAATTCTTTTAGCTTATCAGAGTTCAAGAAACAAATGAATGGTATTTATACTACTTCTGTAAATGCTGATACTTTGGATGAATGTCCAATGGCATACAAAGGGATTAATGATATTATTAACAACATTAGCGAAACAGCTGAAATTACAAAAGTAATACGCCCAATATATAATTTTAAAGCTGGTGAAAAGTAAGTAAATAAATGCGAAGCCCTACAAATTTCAAGTTGTAGGGCTGATATCCTATATTCAATTTCAGTTTTTTTAGGCATTGCCAAATCTCAATTGCCTATATATTTGAACTATTCTGTTCCATGTTTCTTCATTTACCCTTCCAGTGGTTGGGAGGCTATAATAATTTTGAAACGCTCTCACTGCTGTTGCAGTTTGATTATTAAAGACATTATTTACAGTAACAGAAGGGATTTGCGGTATGCGAGTTGAAAGAAATGAAAGATACAATTTTAATATATATACT
Organism: Bacillota bacterium; assembly: GCA_029239575.1. Classification (GTDB taxonomy): domain Bacteria; phylum Bacillota; class Clostridia; order Tissierellales; family Sedimentibacteraceae; genus Sedimentibacter. Next base: position 2,974 of record JARBUP010000009.1, on the reverse strand, counting down.
GATGGACTTTCTAAACCTATCCCTAATTCATAATTTGGATATAAAAATATTGGCAAAGATATGGACATTGGTGGCAGAGTATTTAAAATTCCTAAGATTGTTGTATATAAGGCATCCCATGTTTCATCATCTATAATTCCTGTTTCAGGCAAATTCATAGTTTTTTGAAATTCTATAATTGCTCTGTTAGTATTAGCGTCTATAATTCCGTTGATATCCACTGCAGGTATAGTTGGATAATAAGCAGAAAGTATATTTATAAAGAATTGTATTAGTTGTGCATAAGTTCTAGGATCATCTATTGCTTCTTCTGGCAAATTGCTGATTAAAAGGCCAGATGAGGTAAGTTCTGCAAGCTTAGTTACTGCATTATGCACATTTCTTATTGCATACCATGTGCCTTTATCTATTATTCCTGTAACAGGTAGCTTAAATATTCCTTGAAACATTTCTACTACAGATTCCATTAAAGGCCCAAAATATGCATCAGCTGGTTGCCGAGTAAGAGCTGGGAAGTTCGTAGATATTGTATTTAACATGAGTTGAGCTAATTGAACATAGGAACCTGTATCGCCAACTTGTAAATTGCCGTGGAATGTTTCTTCATAACTTCCAACAGGTGCGTTTGTCAATATTGTAATATCATTTCCATAATAATATTGTAAGATTTCTATTGGTGAATAACCTTGACTGGCCAAATCAACAGAACCCCACTGATACATGCCGTCACATTGTGAAATACGTCCGTCACAAAACTGTGCAAACAAAGGTTCAACTCTTCCTTCCCTAACAATATATTCATCAAATATTTCATCAACAATTACAGATATAGTATCATAAAAACCTCTGTTTGGCACAAATGCTTGGTCATATGCAGTTGAGTTGGTTATATCAAAATTATATCCCCTTGTTCTGTACCACTCCGTAAAAACTCGGTTTAATGCTACTGAAACAATGGCATGAATATTAGCCCTCAATGTACTTTCTGGCCAGGTAGGGTATAATTCGCTTGATGCAACATTTTTTACATAATCTATGAAATTTAATGTTATATTTTCAGCTTCTGCATTAGGAGGCCCTAAGTGAACTGTTATATTTTCTGGTATCGCCACATATGTAAGCCCAGGAATTTGAATGCTCAATAAATTAACCTCTGCTTTCTATTATTTAAGCATATGAATGCCATAATCATATTTATTATATGCAATCTATTAAAATTAGACTATAAATAAACGTAAGTACTTATTAAATCTAAAATATTTTTATTAGATATAAAATTTTTTGTTAAAAATATTCAATACAATTTCAGTCTTCGTGCTATATAGTATTAGGAGTCTTTTAATTGCCGAAATAAAATTAATAATAATTCAAATTTAATAAAAAATAAAATGCGTAGGCCGGCGGTGAAATGTCTCAAAAAGGAAAAAAATAAAAAATTAAAACAAAATAAATATGGTTTTTGTTTTAAAATTGAATATATTTGACTGCTTTGAAAAAAATACAAATATTTAATCATGCAATTACATAAAAATAAAAGTTCTTTTGTACAATAAGCTGTTATGATGAATATAAACAATTCTGTACCTTTAAAAATATATAGAAATATTGTAATATTATTAGATTAAAAATTTTTAAATAGGAGTTACATATGAAAACTGTACCAAAAATTGCTGCAATTCATGATATGTCTGGGGTTGGCAGATGTTCAATGACAGTTATACTTCCAATATTATCAGCGCTTGGTTGTCAGGTTTGCCCATTGCCCACTGCAATTCTTAGCAATCATTCTGAATATAAAGAATTTTATTTTTACGATTTTACAAATCATATGGAAGAATATTTCAATGCATGGATTAAAAATAATGAAGAATTTGATTGCGTGTATAGCGGTTTTATAGGTTCAGAAAATCAAATTAATATTATTTTAGATATAATAAAAAATGCTAAATCAAAAAAAGAAACTTTAGTAGTTGTAGACCCTGTTATGGGTGATCATGGTGAAACTTATAAAACATATACACAGAATATGGTTCACAAAATGAAAGAACTTGTTAAAAAAGCTGATATTATTACTCCTAATTATACTGAAGCGTGCATATTGCTTAAAGAAAATTATGACCCTGAAAATATTAATGTTTTATTAATTAAAAAATACTTAAAAAGTCTTAGTGATTTAGGTCCAAACATAGTAATAATAACTGGAATAAAAACTAAAGATGGTGAACGTATGAATGTTTGCTATGATAAAAATGTTGATAAATATTATAAAATTCCTTTTGATTTTATAAATTGTAGATATCCTGGAACAGGTGATTTATTTACTTCTCTTTTTATTGGATATTTATTTAAAAATAAAAAGTTACCTGAAGCAATAATAGAAGCATCGAAATTTGTAACAAAAGCTGTTTCTGTTACCAATGAAGCTGAAACACCCCAACATGAAGGGGTGATTTTTGAAAAAATCATGAATGAATTATATAATGAAACAAATGATTATCTATATTATGAAATTTAATGCAAAAAAGTACATATTATTCAAAAAAACAATTGGTTAAATATTATTAAGCCAATTGTTTTTTTATGCTTTGAATTATTAATAATAATTTGTAGAAATTTAATAGAAATTTAATAATATTTAAGAAAAAATTAATATTTAATTTTAATAATCGCATAATTTCAACGAAAAAATAATTTTTAAATATATGGTATAATATTCTAAACTTTGCTAATAATATCAATTACAGAAAGAAATACATAATTTTAAAATCAAAAAATGTATACATAATTCAATAAAAACTTCTACAATTGGTAAAAATAATAAAAAAAGCTTGCAAAAAATGTAAAGTTGTTGTATAATATAAAAATGCAAAATTGATGGGGATTTTGCAAGGGATTGCCAATAATGTATTAGTTTTTAAAGAAATTTAAAGTAACATATACAAAAAGTAAATTTTCAAATCATAGGAAAATTTAT
>JARBUP010000193.1 GCA_029239575.1 Bacillota bacterium | reverse complement strand
GCCTTCATTTGTATTAGCATTTTGGCTTGTATTTGGGATGCTTGCAATTGCTTCTTTTTCTATACCTTTATTAAACAATATATCAAAGCGCCATGCCAATACTGCTATCATTATAACTACTACAGTTATAATTAAACCGTAATCAGTTATATTATATAGAAAGTCCTTAATGGCATTAATTATTTTTTTCATATACAACTCCTCGACAAATTTCTCAAACCACAATATATTTTAACATATAAATGTCATAGTTACAATATCCACATTTAATAAGAAGCGGTAAATTTTACAATTGATATATAAAAAATTGCGTTAAACAAAGCATAGTTGGAAATTATAATATATAGTAATTATCCAAAAAGTATATATATGTTATTAGATGAACAAACTAAGCGATAAACACAAAATCAAAAACATGATTTTGGTTTCCTGCTTATCTGAGCGGCAGCGAAGAATCTAAAAATATTGAAATTATAGGATCCTTCGCTATCACTTAGGATGACAATATGCAGAAATTTAACTTATTGGATTATAATTAATATATACTTTTAAATAAAATCTGATATAATTAAAATAATTTGAATTTTAAAGTCATGAAACCACTTTTTGGTAAAATACATAAAATATCAAAATTAAAATATATATAAACATGGAGATCATATGAAAGAAATAAAAATTACTAATAATGATAGTGGTCAAAGAGTAGACAGATTTCTAAAAAAATATTTAAACAAAGCAAACACATCATTTATACAAAAAATGATTCGTAAAAAAAATATAAAATTAAATGGGGCTAAAGTTGAACCTGAAGATGTATTAAAATTAGATGATGTTTTGCAAGTTTATTTATCAGATGAAACTATAGATAAGTTTAGGGAAAAGAAAACCTTAAATCAAACAAGTATACATTTTAAAGTTGTATATGAAGATGATAATTTATTAATAGTTAATAAACCAGTTGGATTAAGCACACAGCCTGATTTAACAAGCCCAAAGAATTTAATTGATGAAATAAAGCTATATTTAGATGCAAAACAAGAAAATATCAGCTTTACATTTAAACCAGCGGTTTGTAATAGATTGGACAAAAATACTTCGGGGTTAGTTATAGCTGCAAAAAACTATGAAACTTTAAAGCAAACCAATAAAGCTATAAGAGAAAGAAAAATAAAAAAACTTTATATTACTAAAGTACATGGTATAGTTCAAAGAGATTTAGAATTAAAGGATTTTATTATAAAAGATGGATTTAAAAATATGGTTAAAGTAGTTAAAGAAGAAAGTGAAAATACAAAAGAAATTATTACATATGCACGTCCTTTAAGTACAGAAAGCAAATTTACTTGGCTTGAAATAGAGCTTGAAACAGGTAGAGCACATCAAATAAGAGCACATCTTTCATCCATAGGTCATCCTATTGTAGGAGACAAAAAATACGGTAAAAAAGATAATGAACATTATCAGATGTTACATGCATATAAAATTATTTTAAATGGATTTGAAAATGAATTAAGTTATTTGAATAATAAAGAAATTGAATCTCCTATAAGCGATCGGGAAATACTATAATATTAACTATAAAGGAGCTTGCATGGATATAGAAATAATTTCTGATGATAGCAAAAAAGTTAAATATGATAATTATGTATCTCTTTATGATTTAACAAAGCATATTTATAATGATAAATATAATAAATATCTTGCAGTTAAAATAAATAATAAAATTCAAGAATTAAGCTCACATTGCTTAAAAGAAGGGGATAAAGTAGAATTTCTTGATATTAAAGATAATGATGGTCATAAAATTTATGTTAGAACATTATGTTTAATATATATTAAAGCTTGCAGGGATATATTGAAAAATATAGATATTTCTATAGAACATTCATTAAATAAAGGTTTATACACTGAAATACTAAAAAATAATAAACATTATATTTTAAATGAAGAAGAAATAAAAAAAATTATTAATAGGATGCAGGAAATAGTGGATGCAAATTTGCCTATTAATAAAATTATGATGAATAAAAATGATGCAATTGATATTTTTACAAAACAAAATCTTCATGATAAAGCAGATCTTTTAAGGCAAATGAATAAGGATGTTGTTAGAGTTTATGAAGTGGATGGTTATTATGATTCATTTTATGGATATCTTGCCCCAAATACAAATTGTATTGATAAATTTGATTTAAGATTGTTTAATCCTGGTATAATATTAAATTTTCCCACAAAAGAAAGCAATTATGAACTTCCTGAATATATTGAACATAAGAAATTATCAAAAGTATTTAGTGAAGCAGAGAAGTGGGGAAAAATAATGGATGTAGGAAATGTTGTTGCCTTAAACAAAAAGATAGACGAAAACACTATTGATGATATGATTCGGATTAATGAAGCATTGCATGAAAAAAAAATTGCATATATAGCTGATGAAATTGCACATGATAAAGATATTAAAATAGTATTAATTGCAGGACCATCATCATCTGGTAAAACTACATTCGCACAAAGGCTATCAATTCAACTACGGGTTAATGGTAAAAAAACATATGCTTTGTCTTTGGATGACTATTTTTTAGATAGAGAATTAACTCCTAAAGATGAAAATGGAAAACATGATTTTGAAAGTATTAATGCTTTAGACTTAGAACTATTTAACAGTCAGTTAGTAAGTTTAATGAAATGTCAAACTGTAAATATACCTGTATATAATTTTGTAAAAGGAGAAAGAGAATATACAAGAACTCCTGTAACATTAACAGAAGAACATATAATAATTATAGAAGGTATTCATGGGCTTAACGAAAAATTAACCCAAAGTATTCCCCATAAAAATAAATTTAAAATCTATATAAGCGCTTTAACTCAGTTAAACATAGATAATCATAATCGTATTTCAACAACTGATGTAAGGCTTATAAGGCGTATTGTAAGAGACAATGCTTATAGAGGCAATAAAATACACAGAACATTAGAACTTTGGGATGATGTAGTAATAGGCAATGAGAAATATATATTCCCATTTCAAGAAAATGCAGATGCAATGTTTAATTCAGCTTTAGTTTATGAATTAGGTGTTTTAAAAAAATATGCAATTCCACTGTTAGAAGAAATAAATGAAAATGATAAATTTTATTCTGAAAAAGTTAGACTTTTAAATTTTTTAAGTTATTTTCACACTATAGAAGACGAATATGCAATACCAAATACTTCCATATTAAGAGAATTTATAGGTGGTAGCTGTTTTTAAGTTATTTTTATTAGAAGTTCTTTTGGAAGCACCCTTTTGGTCAGTGGTTTTCTGACCAAAAGTGGTGCGTCACAAGTAGACAATGGAAACGTGAGAAATAAACAATATTTTTAAAAAAATAAATTAAAAAAGGAGTTTTAAATGACATTAGAAGAAAAACAAATTAAGGTTTTTTACTTTGATAACGAAGAAGGATATGATAAAGAATATTATGTTCAAGTTGAGAAAGTTGTTGATGAAGAAGGCGATGTATTATTTGAATTTTGGTTATGTAAAAAACAACAAGGAATTAAAATGTTTATGTTTGCATTAAACGAAGAGTTAATAAATGATACAATGGCAGAAACAAATAATGATTTAAATACTGTTTTAGAAGGATTTATTAAAGAAGATATAAGCTTTTTTATTCCTCAGTATGAAGAAAACGAATATAATCTTTAGAATAAATTTAAAAAATCTTACTTTTTCTTATGTGGAGGATATTAATGATGAATTCACAGGATTTAACTGGAAAAATAACTCTTTGGACAAGACAGGATATTAAAAGTTTGGACGATTTGAAAAATCATGGCGTAATAAGAATCAAAAAAAAGCATTTAGAAGAAAAGTTTGATGTAATTTCTGAATATGTAATTGATTTGTATAAATGGTTTGTAAATGCTGCAGAAAAAATTGTACCTAAACCGGAAGGCATTGAATTCCCAGTGTGGTGTTCAATAAGTGAAGAAAATATGCTTAGGCCCATTGAAGGTCAGGTTGTGTATGTGATTGAGGTAGATAGGTCAGAAATAATTTATTTTGATGGTTTGAAATGGGATTATGTTTTAAATCATCACTATATACCAAAAAATCAAATGGATGAGGAAGAATATGCAAAAGATTTGAAAAGTAAGGGATTTGATAATTCTTTTTCCTTTATTGATGGAAAAACAGCACATTTTTATCCTGCTGAAAAGAAAAGAGTTATGGACAGCTGGATGAGAATATTTGAAATAGACCAGTGGGACATATTTAGGATTCAAGCTAACATTTGGGAAATAAAAGAAGATATGATTAAAGATATTTTATATTTTGAAAATTAATAACAATGTAGACATAAAAAAATGGGGACGAGTATTATCGTCTCTTTTGTTTTATTGACAAACAAAATGAGACAGTTTAGACACGTCCCCACTTTCTAAAAATCATTAATATCAAATTTACCACGTTTCATGCCAACACCTAAACAAAGACCAATGCTGACCATATTAACAAGCATAAATGTTCCGCCATAGCTTATAAATGGTAGTGGAATACCTGTTACAGGCAGTACGCCCATTGTCATTCCTACATTTTCAAATATGTGGAAAAATAGCATTCCAGAAATTCCTGTAACTATTAAAGAACCAAATAAATTAGATGATTTTTTTGCTATGCGAATTAATCTATATAACAATACTCCATATAAAATAAGTAAAATTAAACCGCCAATTAATCCTAATTCCTCACCCATTACAGCAAATATAAAGTCTGTTTCTTTTGTAGGTAAAAAACCAAGTTGGTTTTGAACTCCTTTAAACAAACCTCTTCCAAAAATCAATCCAGAACCTATGGCAGTTTTAGACTGCATAACTTGGTAACCAGTATCTTCTGGATCTAATTCTGGATAAAAAAATGTAACAATTCTGTCAAACTGATAATTTTCTCCCACGGTGTAATCATTCATTATATAAAAAAATGCAATTACAAACACAATTAAAAATATACCAAAAACAGTTAAAACGAAAATAACATATTTACGGTCTATATCTGCTATAAAAATCATAACTGCTATAAAAAATATAAAAACAAGGGCAGTTCCTAAATCTGGCTGCAAAAGAATTAAACCAACTGGGAAAAATGCAAATGCTAATACTTTTAATAATACTAATGGTTCATTAATGTTGTCGTGATTTATTTCAATAAATTTTGAAAGTGATATAATTATGCCAAATTTAGCTATTTCAGACGGTTGAAAAACTACAGGTCCTATTTTTATCCAGCTTCTAACGTCCCCCCATTCAGCAGCACTTACAGGATTTATTAAAACAAATAATAAAAGTAAATTTGAGATCGCATATATTGGAATGTAAAAATGTCCGTAAATATCATAATCTATATACACAATTACAAACATTATTATTAGTCCAATAATAAAAGCTACTAATTGTGTTTTTAAATAACCATCGCCACCACCAACTTTACTCATGGTTGCACTTTTAATGAGTATAAATCCATATATGGATAAAATCATGGTTGTAAAAAATAATATAAAATCAAACTGTTTCTGTAAACATGATGCTTTGCCTCCAAATAAATTAAGTTAATCAACAGAAGTATATCACATTTTATATTATAACAAAATAAATTTTTTTTAATATAATGATTATTCATAACAAGTTAAAATCTGCATGATTTGTCATCTTACCAGGTAGTGAAGGAGCCTTCTTGCGTGATAAACATTTATAATTTCTTATTTATCTTGAAAAATATGACTATATGAAATAAAATATTATTAATATATTTTAGGAGATACAAATGAGTAAAAAAATAGCAGCAGTTGCTTTAAGCGGAGGCGTTGACAGTGCGGCTTCAGCTTATATATTAAAACAACAGGGGTTTGAAGTTTTTGGAATAACTATGAAAAATTTCGAAAAT
>JARBUP010000192.1 GCA_029239575.1 Bacillota bacterium | reverse complement strand
TATTTTGTTTATATTTTATATTATAGGAAATTTTATTTGTATTTGAGTACCATACAAATGTCCATTTATGGAAAAAGTACCTTTTAATGTTTCATTAGTTATCATTTCTACTATATCCAAGCCTAAACTATCCTTGCCCTTTTTATTTGTGAAACCAATACCATCGTCTTCAATTGTTATAAAGGCGAATTCGCCAGACTCCTTGATATTCACTGTAATCGAACCTTTTTTCCTAAATTTAAATGCATGCTCTATTGAATTTTGTATAAGTTCAGAAACACATAATGACAAACTGCTAGCTTTATTTGATTCCATATAAATAGAAGAACCTTCTATTTTACCCTTAAAATCCTTGTCCGGAGGTGCCATTGTTCTTAATAGAGTCTCCATTATACTTGTAATTGTAGTTTTTATATTAACCTTTTCAATTCCAACTTTTGAAAGTTCTTCATGTACCAGCGCTATGCTGTTTATTCTGTTAATGCTTTCAGTAAAAGTCTTTTGAACTATTTTATTGTTAGTACGACGCATTTGCATACTTAATAAACTTGAAATAGTCTGAAGATTGTTTTTGACTCTATGATGTATTTCTTTAATTACTGCTGTTTTGTTAGTTAATTCTTTTATCCTTTTATTATTCAACGCATTATCGGCTAAAATTACAAAATATCCAATAAATTTATCTTTTGAAATTATAGGTATCTTTATTGCCAACAGATCAAAATGCAAAAATTTATAATTATTTACATATACATTTTCTTTGTCAGATAACGAGTCATTCATAATAATATCACTTATATTTAGATCCGTCATAAATATTATTTCATCTGCAATCGCATTTGACCAAATGCATTTATTGTCATAGATAAACAATAAACCTGGCGGAAGCAAATTATTGTTTGAATGCTTTCTTATTACAGACGCCTTTAAAGCAAAATCTTTGTAACTGTTGAGATTAAATTCATTATTGCTGACTATTACACTAAAAACTCCTAAATCTCTTTCATTATATAATATTTTCATATCATATTCAAATTCATTTTCACAAGTATTTTTAGTTTCGGTGTAATTACTTTTTACAATTCTTCTCTCGCTTTGATTATTGCTCAATATGTCTATCTGCTCATAAAATGCTAATAAATTATACCACCCATCACTTATGGTATTAATAATATTAGCCTTTTCTTCTTCATATATTTCATTATTTAAACTTGTATTATCCATCAATCGATTCCCCTATCATTTTCAATTTTAATAAGTTCATTTTCACTAAGCCTTTTTTCTTTATGCATAAGAATTTTTTTCATATATACAAAATAATAGATTATTAAAATTAAAATTATTATATAAAACATCTTTGCATAGAAAACAATCATTATTCCAGTAATCGTGACAGCCCAAATTAATGATACAATATTAAAAATCAAACCAAATTTCCCTAAATGAAAATTGCCTTTATCTTTATTAATCTGCCTTCTTTTTGAAATAGCAGAAATCATTACAATTGCATAAGACATATATATACCAGCAGTGCTTAAAGATGTTATTAATGGCAAAGCATTTCCTTGTTTTGAACTAATTATTAAAATAATAAAACTTAATAGTATTTCAATAGCACTGCATATTAATATACTAAAAATCGGCACATCATAGTTTTCTGGTATACTTTTCCAGATGGCTGAAAAAGGTAATCCGTTTTTTCTTGAAAATGCGTATATAATCCTCGCGGTGACTGTATGAGATGCTAATCCGCAACTAAACATGGCTAAAACTAATATAATTGATATGAACTTTCCAACTGTATGTCCTAATGTAGTAATAATTATATCAATTGATACTATTCCACTTTTAATTTGAATATCTGACAGTACTGAACTGTTTTGGTTTAAACTGAATAACAATAAACTTCCGCAGATAATTGAAACAGCAACTGACATAATCATACCAACAGGAACAGTTTTAGTCGGATTTATGCATTCTTCCGAAATACTTGCCGAAGCATCAAAAGCAGTTAATGTCCATGCTGTTGTAAGCAAAGAAGGAATATAATATAATATGTTAAAATTATCGAAGGCTTTACTAATAGAAACTTCTTGCCAATCAACCGGATGTTTAGAAAATATTAATAATAAAAATGAAATAATTAAAACACCAGTTATATGCAAAATGACACTATAGTTATTAAAAATTGTAATTAGTTTTATTCCAGCGAAATTTATCAGTGTTTGAATTGATATAATTAAAATACATATTAAAAGAATACTTGCAACTGATGATTCAACACCAAAAATCTGTAATATAAACTCACTCAACCCAAAATTTATACCTGTAGTGCATGCAATCCAACCAATTAATGAGATCCAACCATTAAACCATCCCAAAATATTATTGCTAAGAATGTTTGTCCATTCATAAACACCGCTTTCGATTGGATAGCACGAAGCAATTTCACCCAGCGAAAAAGCCATAAACAATTGAAAAACACCTACAATGATCCAGGACCAAAATTCATAATAACCATTTCCCAAATTATTTAAATCATATAATGTGATTAACCCTGTTAATATTGATATAACTGAAAAGGAAATTGAAAAATTAGAAAATATACCTACACTCCTATCTAATTCCTGGATATAACCAAGTTTCCTTAATTTTGCCCTATCCACCTGTAATTGTTTTTTATTATTTAACCTGAAATTAAGCTTCAATCTTAGAACCTCCTACCTTGCTCAGTTAATTTATTTCCAATATATCTTCTTTTGATTCCATTTCCTCAGGAGCATCATTGATAATAAACCTCCTGCTAAATAAAAAATAATAAAGTATAATTATAGATGAAAAAATTAAAACTTGTAAAACCTTGCCCTTACTAATTATAGAATATAATACATAAATGACTATTATAGCATTTGTCATATATAATCCTAAAAAATTCTTCCATTTTTTATATTTGTTATTAATTTCAAAATTATTTTCTTTTAACTTAGTATAAGAATGAATTACAAATATAAACATGCTGATAGAAGCAATACTTGCTATAAAAATCAGATTATTGGCATTTAATGTGGTAGACAAAATAATCCCTACAATACCCGGTACTAATATTGCTAAATATGGTGTTTTAGTTATAGAATGAATTCTGCTAAATATTTTAGGCAGATACCCCGCCCTCGATAATGAAAAAATTTGTCTTGAATAACCATTTATCATTCCGTTTAAACATGAAAATAAACTTATTAAAGCTAAAAATGAAAAAACAGAAAGTAAAACTTTATCATTAGGCTGACTTACTTTTAAGACGCTGTAAAGCGGATAATCATTAGACAACAGATACTTCATATTTACAGATGACAAACAAATCATAACAACTATAAAATTAAAAACAGATACTGTTAATATGCTATATCTAAAACCTAATTTCATATTTGTTGAAGGATTTTTTGTTTCTTCCGCTGATAAAGATATACCTTCAATGCAAAGATAAAACCATAATGTATAAGGAATTGATTTTATAATTCCATTATATCCTCCTATAATGGGCGTTTCTATAAGTATGTTTGTTAAATCAATCGAGTTATAAGTACCCATAATAAATAATATTAATGCACTTATTGATATACCAGTCATTATTAGTTCAATTATAGCAGAATTTTTTATACCTATAATATGCATAATTAGAAAAAATAAATATACTCCAGCTGCTAAATTTATGTTAGAGCTATCTGGAAAAATATTAATTAAGTAGGAGTTTATTGATATTGTTACTGCAGAAGCTGCAAATAAAAATTCTACAACAGTAAATACACCTGCAAGATATCCTTCAAATTTTCCCAATTCTTTTCGAACATAAGCATAAGGTCCGCCTGCATATGGCAACAGTATAGAAAACTTATAAAAAATTCGAGTTATAAAAATATAAAATAACGTTACCATTATAGTTGAAAATATAAAGCCAACAGGACCAGATTCTTCGAGACCATAATTCCATCCAAAGAAAGTTCCGCCAATAACGGTACCCACACCTAATCCCCATAAGTGTAAGCTTGATAAGGTTTTATTTAGTCCAAATTTATTATAGTAATTATCTATTTGTTTTTGTGTAATTAGTATTTCATTTTCATTATCTTTCATAAATTAACCACCATTTAAAAATAGTATTTTATTTTTGGGACTTTGTCATAATAATATATACTATTTAATTGCATGTTGTCAATATTATCAGTTTTATAACCTTTTTTATAATATGTTTAGTTATAAAAAATCAAGATTGATATACCTGATTTTTTCTTGAGGGTTTATAACAACTATTTTTTATGTTAGAAAAGCTTTTCTCCTATTATTTAATTTTCAAATGTAACAAGTTCCTATCATTAAGATATTATGCTTTCCTTATATGCCATAGATTTACTCCAAATTTAAAAGCGAAAAGTTAATAATGAAAATTGAACACGGAAAAATGAACAGTTCAAATATGTGGCTAACTTTAGCTTCCATATTTATTTGTTCAGTGTTCAACGTTCATTTCGTCTTCGGCCACATATTTTATCAGAAATGGATTATTATAAATAATAGCACAATTAAGAAACGTTTTTAATAAAATCTGATAAGAATGAATTCACTTTCTTTATAGAAAACGAGAAGTTATTGTTTAAGTGTTTAAATTATTTTTTTGAGGAATACTATACAATAATATATAATTTTTTAATAGGAGGAGTTAAAATGGTTGGTATTTTAATTGCATTGCTGGCAGGATTGTTAATGAGTGTTCAAGGTGTTTTCAATACTCGTGTAATGGATTCATCGAATATGTGGGCTACAAATAGTTTGGTACATTTAACAGCTTTTATTACAAGTATAAGCATATGGTTCTTCACAGGCCGTGAGAATTTACTTTCGGTATTTAATGTCAGTAACAAATTATATTTATTTGGTGGTGTCATCGGTGCATTTATTACGTTCACTGTTATTAAAAGCATATCAAGTTTAGGACCTGCATATGCAACAATGTTAATTTTACTGGCACAACTTGTGATTTCTTGTTTAATTGAAAGTTTTGGATTGTTCGGTACTGATAAGATGTGTTTTGTATGGAGTAAACTAATTGGCGTAGCTCTAATGATTGCAGGAATTGTTGTTTTTAAGAAGTAGAAAGATCGTAAATTCAATTTGACTTATTATTATCATCATATATACCTGTTCCATCCGGGAATTATAATATTAAAGTTTATCCTACAGGAAGTACAACAAATCCTGTAATTTCTCCAAATGCACCTGCTGTTGATATAAAATTGCGTGATGGCACGATTGTTATAAAAGCATAGCTAATTATACTTGTGTTCCATCAGGAACATATACGTATACGTTTAGAGTAACCCCAACAGGAACAAATGATGTTGTTTTAACTATTCCTGATGTAAATTAAATCCAAATACTTTCTATACTGTTTATGCGGTTGGACTAGTAGGAGAAGCCCCCAATTTGGAAGCATTATTTGTTTCTGAACCAAGATAAATTTCTAAAAAAATATGCTCGAATCGTTTCGAGCAAATTTATAATTATCAATAGTTTTAAGAAACAACAATCTTATAGTCTGAAAAAGTACCCCAATTTTCAACTTTATTAAACATCGGATCAGTTGATAGGAAGTAAACAATTATTGGAACATAATCTAATT
>JARBUP010000191.1 GCA_029239575.1 Bacillota bacterium | reverse complement strand
CATTAATCCTTTTCCACGAACTTCTTTTATAAATGAGTATTTTTCTTTTAAAACATTAAGTTTTTCAAATAATATATTTCCAAGATTTTTAGCTCGATTACATAAATCATGTTCTTTTATATAATCCAATACTCCTAATGCTGAAGCACATGAAATAGGATTACCACCAAGAGTTGAAGCTGATGGAGTTGTAAAGTGCGATGCAATTTCTTTTGTTGTGCTAAATGCAGCCATTGGTATGCCATTTCCAAAAGCTTTTGACATAGTCATAATGTCTGGCACAACATGGTAATTTTCAATAGCAAACATTCTTCCAGTTCTTGCAAAGCCTGTTTGAACTTCATCGCAAATCATTAAAACGCCATATTGTTTAAGTAAAACACTAATTTCCTTATAATAATTTTCAGGTGGTGTAATAATTCCTCCATTACCCTGAATTGGTTCAAACATAAATGCTGCAATATCTGAATCCTTTTTTAATATTGCTTCTATTTCAGTTAAAGTTTTTTCTGGTGAATGTGAAACAAAATAATAATCTTCTGACAAATAAGGGTCCGCACGCCACATAGGTATGGAAGTAGCCGCCATAGTCATATTTGTTCTTCCATGCAAGCTATTTTCAAGAGCAATAAACTTTTTCTTTCCTGTATATATTCTTGCTAAAAGCATAGCTCCTTCATTTGCTTCAGAACCGGACATACAAAAAAATGAATTATTTAAATCTCCTGGCAATACTTCGCTTAATTTTTTAGCCAATTTGACAATTGGCTCAGTTAAGTAAATATTTGTTAGATGTTGCAATGAACCAATTTGTTTTATTATTTTATTTAATATTTCAGGATTGCTATGTCCACAGTTCATAACTGATACACCAGCATAAAAATCGAGATATTTTTTCCCTTCATTGTCATATAAATACTGCATTTCTCCTTTGACAAATACAGGTGGTTCTTTATAAAAATATCCTAAACAAGGCATTAAATATTCTTTTCGCATTTCTATTATTTCTTCTGAGTTATACATTAAATAATCCTCCTTATTAAATTCAATAAACAATAAGCGATTTAGGGACGGACCTTTCGCTGCGAAACCCCCGTCCCCAAATCACCCAAATTAAAATTCAAAAGCACCAAGTGTCCATCCATTATCATTTGGTTTAAAATCTTCATATAAAGTTTCACAGCTATCCAAATCATTCAATGCTTTTTGATATGTTGTTATTACTCGTGATAGCTCATCCTCTGACAAATGTTGCCCTTCAATTCTAAAATATTTTAACCCTGCATTGTAAAGACCTTTAAGAATTGGTAAATAACAAATATTTTTATATAAAAGCATATGATTTCTTTTATATTGATCTTTATAAACAGGATGTTTAAATAATTTATCATCTACTAAATACAATATTTCATTTTCGTTTACTTTATCCTTCTGAATATTCTCAAACAAATCATGTTCTAAATACATTACAGTGGGTGAGCCATGGACTATCATTTCAGCCTGAGATCCCATACCATTTATAATAGAAATTGTTTCAGTTACAGATGCTTCAGTAGAAATGGTAAGTTTCTTAATCCCTTGATTCAAATAAAATTCAGCTGATTTTTGGTTTAAAATATTTAATGAATAATCACCAATTAAATTATTATTTTTAAATGCACTAATTCCACCTATATTTGTTGCCATTAATCCATCTATTTTCAGCTTATATGATAAAAGCTGTTTATATTGCTCAAATTGCAAATCAAAAGTCATATGAGGCATACAAAGATAAATGTTTGTTTCTCCCTTTATTTTGATAAGTTCCTCTACTTCTTTCTTAGAAAAAGGCTTGTCAGGTAAAAATACATCTCCTGCTAAATAAATGTCACCAACGTTTAAATCTAAACACAATTTTGCTTGTCTAAAATTATTTACTTTTACAGACAATCTTGGTTTTTCTTTATTATCAATGCTATGTGTATGAAGTATGCCATTTATTTTCTCGATTTTTTCCTTTGTAGATTCTCTTTCTTCAGTTGCAGTACTAAACATTTTTCCGCTACTAAAAAGTTTACCGGTTCCTTCATATCGAGTGTTAATATTGCTTAACCCTGGTTTTCCAAATGCATATGCAGTGGAAGTATCTCTCTTGCGATTTTCATATAAAACATCTGAGTTTTTTTTAGGATCATATGAAAGAGGATTATCTAAATATCTATCTATATTATCCCTATAAATTTCAATGATTGATTTTAAATATTCAACATTTCTCATACGGCCTTCTATTTTAAAAGATGTAATACCACCATCAATTAACTCAGGAATATGTTCATTCATACACATATCTTTTACTGCCATTGGATATTCTGTGTTATATTCTTTGCCATTATGAAGAATTTTATATCCCCAACGACAAGGCTTTAAACATCTACCTCTGTTTGAACTTTGTGCAAACAGCATGCCACTGTATAAACATTGGCTTCCATGAGCAATACACATATCTCCGTGTATAAAGTATTCAAATTCCATATCAATACTTGCTGCTAAATATTTGCTATATGAAAGAGGTAATTCTCGGGAAAGAACAACTCTTGACACACCAAGACCTTTCAACACATGTAAACTTTGTAAATTATGTACGTTCATCATAACAGATGAATGTATTTGCAAATCTAAATCCATTTCTTTTATTAAACTAATGACACTCATGTCCTGTACAATAAGCGCATCAGGCTTTATTTCATTTAAAAGAAGGAGAAATTCCTTTAATTCTTCTATTTCCTCATCATTATATAAATTATTTACTGTAATATAAGCTTTTTTCCCCATAGAATGTGCTATTTTAACTGCTTTAAATAGCTCTTCATTAGAAAAATTATAATCTTTTCTGTGTAAACGCATATTTAAATTTTTGCCGCCAAAATAAACTGCATCACAACCTAAGTTAATAATTTCTTTGAAAATTTCAAAATTACCAGCTGGAGCAAGCAATTCTACAACTCTGTTGTTAAAGTATTTTGTCATAAATAGTCCTCCAATATATTCCTCGAATGTTTCATCACTCATTAATAATAATCGTTAATCTTTTTCAAACATATCAAGTATATCAAAAATAGCAAAAAAAATCGAGGAAATATTTCTCCCTCGTTTTTTAAAAATTAAATTGCAAAAGTTCCGATACCAAAATCACTTATGTACAAATCATCTGGATGCAATGGTTCACTGTAATAATAACCTTGTATTACATCGCAACCAATAATTTTTAATATGTCAACTTGCTCTTTTCTTTCTACACCTTCTGCAACAACTTCCATACCAAGAACATGAGCTGATTTAATTATCCCTTCGCATAACAGTTTACAGTGTTCAACTGTTATATTATCTATAATTGTTTTATCTATTTTTAAAAAATCAAATTTAAATTTCGAATTTACGAGATAATTAAGAGAGTTATATCCTGAACCATAGTCATCAATGGAAATTTTAATTCCTTCTTTTTTTAATTTTTCTAAATTTTCCATTACTTCATCTTTATCTTCTATAATAATTCTTTCAGTAAGTTCTAACTCAATTGATGAAGAATCAACATCATAAATTTGTAAACATTCCTTTATATAATTTAAAATAAAATCATCCTTTAAGTCTAAAGAAGAAAGATTTATTGCTACAATGCAACAAAAACCATTATCCTGCCATTTTTTTATTTGTTTTATGCTATTAATAATAACCCATTTCGTTATTTCATTTATAAATCCTACTTCTTCAGCAATGTTGATCAATTGGGAAATAGAAAGATTGTTTGAAACATTATTAACCCTTAATAATGCTTCAACTCCATTTAATTTATTATCAGATAAATTGACCTTAGGCTGATATACTAATGAAAACATATCATTTTGTAATGAATGATAAATAGAAACCAGTGCATTGTAATATTCATTTTTTTCTTCTTCTACTATATTATCATAAATTATTACATTATTTTGTGTTTTAGATGGCTGATTCAATACTCTTTCCAATTTTAATAATATATCTTTTAAATCACTACTATGATGTGGATAACTAACAATACCACTTTTAATTACTATGGATACTGGCAGTGAATTTATATAAATAGGTTGTTTTGTTATATTTGTAAATTCATTAACTTTATTATAAACTTCGATTTCGCTACAATCAGGTATTACTATAACAAATCTTTCTTTACTTATAACATAAATATTTAAAATATTTAAACTGTGGAAAAATCCTTCAGTTGATGTTAAAAGTGTTAAATATGATTTTATACTTGTATGATAATCAACATATTGACTTATCATTTCTTTGTTTATAAAATCAAAAACAACAAAATTTAAACTATTATATATATGCTCATTAACTAAATAATTCAAATCATGTCTTAGTTTATTTGCATTAGGATAACCAGTTATGGTGTCCTGATATGCTTTTTTTCTTTCACTTTCATTAAATGTTTTTATAAGTTTCACTAATGTGCCTACAACCAAAACAATTACTATAAACATTATAATACGAAAAATCCAAGATCCTGTTTCTTGCATTATCCCATTTGATACAACCATTGGCATAAATGGACCTAATAATAATCCTGCTATAAATGAAAAAATAATTCCTTCCCTTATTCCAAACAAGAAAACAGAAATCAAAATAGGTATATACATTAAATGAACAAACGAAGTTGTTCCGCCTGTAAAATAAATGAATACACCTATTAGAGATATCATAATTAATATTAGTATATAAGCAAATATTTTATTATATTTTATATTCATATAATTTATAATATCTATTAATTTTCTCATATGGTATTCTCCTTTTTAAATTTAAAACTTAGTATTATATCAGTAATAAACTAAAATATTCATATATCTAAATATTTTTTTAATATATAATCTTATGATTGTTTACCAGAAAGTCGTTTCACGACTTTTTTCTGCAAGCGTGCTTGCAGAAAGTTGCGACAAAGCCGCAAGCTGGTACAATCGCAATATGATTACCCAGCATTCGCAGAATGCTGGGTAATCATGTTATTAACAATTTTAAAAGTATATCATTTAACAAACCATATTTCAACATTATTCTACCAATTTATTTCCAATTGATTTTAAAGCATTTATTTATTAAAACAAAAACAGAACTTTCAATAATTATTTAAATTATAGAAAGTTCTGTTTTAAAAGATATATTAATGCTAAAATAAGAATTTATTTAAAAACTCAAAATAATTTTTCTTTTATAATAAATTCACTTCTGATAATTCTTTTATAGTTTCATATGCTACTTCTACACCCTTTTGTAATTGATCATATTCCGTCCATTCTTGTGGACTGTGGCTTCTACCATTTTTACTTGGAACAAATATCATACCTACATCTGTTATATCAGCCATAACCATAGCATCATGACCTGCTCCACTTAATATTTTCATATTACTAAATCCAAGTTTTTCACTGTTTTTTTCTATTATATCCACTATATTTTCTGTTAATTTAACTGGAGGTAAATCAAGATTATCTAAAACACTAAACTTTACGCCTTTAGATTCAGAAAGCTTTTCCAGCTCTTCATTTATCCAACAGCTAACTGTTCTAATGTGGCTATCATATTTTGATCTTATATCAACAGTAAAAATAACTTCATTAGGTACAACATTAGTTGAACCAGGCAAAACACTTAGCTTTCCAACTGTAGCCACTGTGCCTTCTCCCAATTCTCTAGTAAAATCTCCAACTCTTGAAATAATAATTGCAGC
>JARBUP010000190.1 GCA_029239575.1 Bacillota bacterium | reverse complement strand
ATTATTTTTTTCAATATATTCTTTCATTGCTTCATATAATTTATCTATATCGTCTACTTCTTGTTCTTCTGTACTACCACTGCCACTGCTATCATTTTTTGGTAAATCTTCTACAACTTCGTCAACTTTAGAAAATGCTTCAACTATCATTGCATATTTTTGAGCATCAACAGTTGATATGGAGTAAAGCAAAATGAAAAATGTTAAAAGAAGTGTTACTAAATCGCTATATGTTTCCATCCAGCTTGCCCCACCAGAATCTTCCCGTCTTCTTTTCCTTCCCAATATATCACCTACTCATATTAAGCTTCATTTGCTTGACTTTTATTTTTTTTCGATTTGGAACGTTTTTCTTTTCCGCTTTGTTTTTCTGTATCCATACCTGTTTCCCTATCTTTTTGAGCTAAATATGAATTTAATTTTTCTTTTATGTATTTAGGATTTTCACCTGATTGTATGGATAAAACACCTTCCATCATAAGCTCTTTAACTATCATTTCTTCATCATGTTTAGCCTTTAATCTGTTTGATATTGGTGCACATATCATATTTGCTAATGCAGAACCATAAAATGTAGTTACTAAAGCAACAGACATTCCTTTACCAAGTGCATCAGCACCACCTGAAGGGTCCATATTTGCAAGCATGTTTATTAAACCAATAAGAGTACCCAACATTCCGAAAGCCGGACCAAATGATCCACATTTATCGTATACATTCCAAGCCCTTGCATGCCTCACCTCTATTAACTCTATTTCATTTTCTATTTGTGCTCTAACTTTTGAAGGTTCTACTGCATCTACAATAAGCATTACACAATATCTTAAAAAATCATCCTGTAATTCAAGGTTGTTTATTTTTTCTTCAAGTGCTAATAAACCTTTTAATCTTGCTTCTTTACCAAGGTCAACAATTGAATCTATATATACATTTAGATTTAATTGTTCTTTTTTAAGCAATAATTTAATATGTTTTGGAATTGCTTTTAAATCTTTCATTGGCACGGACATAATGGTTGCAGAAAAAGTTCCTCCAAATGTAATAAAAACACTTGGTATATCAATGAAACTTTTTATTACTTGTGCAGTGCTGGAGCCACCACTAACCATACCGTAAATAACTAATATAAAGGCCGCTGTAAAACCTATAATAAATGATAAATTCATTTCATCCCCCTTTTATTCTACTGTTATACCTTTGTATATTTTTTGATTATAATTAATTATCTTATTAATAACTTCATTTTTAGTATCTTTAATTAAAAAGTATTTTCCTGTAGTCAAGGTTATTTTAGTTTCAGGAATAAACTCTATTTTTTCTATTAAGTTTGAGTTAAGTATAAATTCTTCACCGCTTAAACTTTTAACTTCAATCATAAATCCTCCACTTTTTATTTTATAAAAATATTAATCATAATCTAAAATAGTTCCATTTTTGATCATGGTTAATATTTTTATAAAGTTCGGACCTTATTATAAATGAAAAGGTCCGAATTAATTATTCAATTATCTTTTTAAATTTACAAGTTCTTGCAGCATTTCATCAGCTACACTTATTATCTTAGAATTTGCTTGGAATCCTCTTTGAGTAATTATCATGTCAGAAAATTCTTTTGCTAAATCAACATTTGACATTTCAAGTCCGCCTGTAATTAAGGATCCACTATTAATACCTGCAACCGCATATGTTATGTCTCCAGCATTATTTCCAGCTGAATAATAAGAATTACCTTCTGCTACTAAAGCATCATTATTATCAATCACTGCAACTGTAATTTGTCCTACAGTTTCAATTTTTTTAGCAGTTGTATTAAAAGCACTAATTGTTCCATCTGGATTTATGGTAATATTATTATATAAGTCTAAATCTATTTTTATTGTTTCAGTAGGAGCTGTCGTAGAACTTGTTAAAGCAGTAGCACCATTTTCACCGTATACCTTTGATCCATTTATATCAACAAGGTTACCTTCAGAATCAAAGTTTAAAGCTCCTAATCTTGTATATCTAATTTCATCACTTGAATTTTTTACTGCAAAATATCCTTCACCATTGATATATAAATCTGTAGCTTTATCCGTTGGTGAATATCCTGAAATAGTATTTATTGTATCTATTGATCCTATTTTCGCTCCATAACCTACTTGGGATGCATTTGTACCACCCATATTACCACTACCTTCACTTGGGGAGCTTGTAGTTTGATAAAAAAGATCTCTAAAAGTTGTTCTTTGTGATTTATATCCACTTGTATTAACATTTGCAATATTGTTACCTATAACATCCATTTTTGTCTGGTGGTTTCTTAAACCTGAAACTCCAGAATATAGTGATTTCATCATTTTTTAAATTCTCCTTTTTTGTTGTTGAGCTGTTTAGTCTATCAAAAAAATCCAGGCTTTAGCTTCCTTAAAAGGACCAGCTATTTTATTACAGCTCCATCAATATTTGTAAATATATTTTCCTTTAATTCTGCTTTATTAACTGCAGTTATAATTTTATTGTTCTTTGTTGAAAGTATAAAAGCTGCGTTGTCAATCATTACAAGCACATTATTTAACCCTTTACTTTTAGCTTGTTCTGCTGCTTCATTTAACTTTTGAGTAACATCTTCACCTATATCTATATTTCTTTCTTCAATTCTTTCATATGCATGTTTTGAAAATGTAATTTCATCGCTTTTTAACTTTTCATTAATTATATCTTTGAAGTTTTGATTTGTTTTTACATCTTTTTCTTTTACAGGGTTAGAATAAAGATTATTGTTTATATTGCTTAAACTTCTTAAGAAATTAATATCTGGCATTTACTCACCAGCCTTTCAATGTTTAAATTTCAGTTTCTTCCCCTATCGCATTACTTAATTCTTCTACAACATTTAAATTTTCTGATTTTATTTCCTTCACATCTGTCATACTAAATAATTTATCATTAACATATAAACTTACTTTACCACTATTTATAGTAACTTTTTCAACTATTCCTTCTTCACTTACAAGCATTCCTTTATTATCATATGTTGATAATAGTACATTTTTTCCAATTAATGATGTTGCTTGTCCCTGCGCCGCAACATTTGCTAAATCTGTCATAGCCTGTAATGATGAAAACTGAGCTAATTGGGAAACATATTCTGTATTATCCATTGGATTCATAGCATCTTGATTTGACATTTGAGCAACTAATAAAGCTAAAAAATCATTCATATCAAGCGATGTATTTTCTTTTTGCACCTTTAAATCACTTGCATTGTTGCCTGTGCTTATTTTACTTGTATTATAACTTTGATTATAAGCATTTATTTCCACTAATACCCAACTCCTAACTTAGTCCATTAATTATTTTTTCAAATACCCCATTTTTTTCTTCATCTTCAGCGAATTTATTATCGTAGTAATATTTATTTTTTCTTTGTTTTTGGTTTTGATAATTTTGATCATTATTTTCATTGAATTGATTTAAATTTTTATCATTTTGATTCATTTCACTCTTTACTATAACTTCAACTGGTTTTTCGCTATTGCTTTTTAATGAAGAAATTAAATCGCTGACAGATGAATTAAGCATTTTATTTGTTTCCTCATTAAATGAGGTTATTTCTACTTTTAAACTACCTTGGTCAAAAGACATTTTAATATCTATTTTACCGAGATTTTCAGGAGTCAACTGCATTGTCACCTGAGATGTTTTTTCATTATACATTAAATTAACTTTTTCTTTTACTTGCGTCATTACTGCTGAATTTAATTTATTTGATTCATCGGTAATTTCAATTAATTTATCAAAACTATTTATATTAGTATTGCTGGTATTTAGTGATGAATTAGTTTCATTTTCAATTATTTTGCTTTTCTTGAAATTTTCACTAAAATCATCTACCTTTAAAGATAAATTATCTATTATGTCAGGTGAATTTTTCCTTGAATATAAATTAAAGTCATAAGTTACATTACTATTATTTATTGATATATTCATTGAATTTTTAACATTATTAGAAGCAGTATTTTTTTGTTTATATGTAGTTAAGTTATTTTCTTGTAAGAAAGTTTGTAATCTTGTATCAAAATTACTATTATCAATCTTAATTGTCATATTTGGATCTTGAATACCATTAAAATTTAATAATTTATTTTCTAAATGTATTTTGTTTTGATTATACTCAGAATAATTTACACTATTAAATTTAACATCATTTAAATTCAATTGTTTTTCAATTTTATTAAATTCAGTTTCCTTAACACTTGATTTAAAATCGCTTAAATTAGGATTACTGGTATTAGCAAATTCAACTTTTAATTCATTTTGAAAATTATTAATATCTGGTTTTAAGTCTGTAAAAACATTTATTTGCTTATTATTTAATAAAAACATATTAACTGAATTACTTATTTCATTTTGATTAATGTCATTTTGATTATTCGCATCTACATCTTCTTCAGAACTAAAATCTTTAGCTTGAATGTTCTCATCAAATATTAAATTAATAACATTTTGGGAAATATCGTTACTACTTAATTCCAAACTTTTGTTATTTTCATTTTTATTTGAAGTAAGTGAAGATAACAAATTTAAAAAAGAAGAATTTTTACCAATTCCATCATCACTGACTTTAACATTATTTAAATCAGCTGAAATAATATTGTTTTGTATTACATTATTTGAAGGCATGCTAATATTTATTATTTTTGTCACCTCCTTTCAGTGAGTGTTATGTTTTATTAGTATAATTTATATTAAAAAACAAATTGTTGTTGTATACTTTTGCTTGATATAAATTCCTCTATAAATATTTCTTCATTTTTAGTTACTAAGGCATTGTATTTTTCCAATTCTTTATCTCTTAATTTTTCAAGACTTGAAATTTCTTTATTTACACTTATAATTTCAATTCTTTTTTCTAATATTTTTTTACTAATTATTTTTTTATCTTCCTGTTTGTTTTCTACCTTTTTTAAAATACTTCCCATTAACATTTTATAATAAGTTATTTCTCCCACTGTAATACAAACAGATGATTTTTTATTAAATTCTTCATCCATAGAAATATATTTATTATTTAAATTTTTAATGTCCATATCTAAACTAATTAATTGATGATTCAAATTTGATAATTCATATTTGAAGTTATCTAAAATTTGTTGTTTAATTTCTAATATTTTTTGTAGCGAAAAACTGAATTTCTTCATTGCGTATCTCCTGATTAAAAGCTACTGAATTATTTGTTCCATCATTTTCACTGTATCTTCATATATAAAACTTTCATTTACTTCTTGATTTAGAAATTTATTTACTTTATCTATTTTAATTATTGCTTCATCTAATTGAAGGTTTGTTCCTTTTTTATATGCACCAATTGAAATTAAATCATAATTAGCATAATACACCGATAAAATATCTCTTAATTTTTTAGCAGTTTTGTTATGGTGATTTGATGCAATATCATTCATGAGACGAGAAATACTTGCATTTATATCAATAGCTGGATAATGATTAGAATTTGCAAGCTTTCTTGTAAGAACTATATGACCATCAACTATTCCTCTTACAGTATCAGATATTGGCTCATTTGTATCATCACCTTCGACCAAAACCGTATATATTCCAGTAATTGAACCTTTATTAAAATTTCCACTTCTTTCTAAAAGCTTTGGAAGCTCAGCATAAATAGATGGAGTATATCCTCTTGATACAGGAGGTTCACCCGTTGCAAGACCAATTTCCCTTTGAGCCATTGCAAAACGTGTAAGCGAATCCATCAT
>JARBUP010000189.1 GCA_029239575.1 Bacillota bacterium | reverse complement strand
TAAAATTGAATTCCAACCAATAGATTGGTCAATGAAAGAAACTGAATTAAATCAAGGAAATATAGATTTTATATGGAACGGTTATACTGTAACTGAAGAAAGAAAAGAAAAAGTTTCTTTCACTAAACCTTATTTAGAAAACAGCCAAATTATCGTAACTATGGCTGATTCAGCTGTTAATACAAAAGCTGATTTAAAAGATAAAATGATTGCTGTTCAAGCTGAATCAAGCGCACTTGATGCTATAAACGCAGAACCAGATTTCGTAGCTTCAGTTAAAGAATTAGTTGAATTTTCTACTAACAATGAAGCATTCAATGATTTAGAAGCTGGACGTTCAGATGCACTAGTTGTTGATGAAGTTTTAGCAAGATACTACATGAAACAAAAGGGTCAAGAAAAATATAAAGTATTAGAAGAAAACTTCGGCGATGAAGAATATGCAGTTGGTCTAAGAAAAGACGATACAGAATTATTAGCTAAAGTAGACGCAGCTTTAGAAGAAATGAAATCAGACGGAACTTATGAAGAAATTTATTCTAAATGGTTCTCAGAAAATTAATAATTAATAAATAGATTGGAAGTGACATGATGGAAATGAAAGTATTAAATATGCTTGTGCCTATGACATTAAGCGGCTTAGTAACAACTCTTGGAGTATTTATAATAACATTAGTTGTATCTGTTCCTTTGTCCATAGTAGTAGCTAAACTTAGAATGTCTAAAAATTTATTTGTTTCTAATATTACTGCTGCTTATATATATGTAATGAGGGGAACGCCATTGTTGTTACAGCTTATGTTTATATTCTTTGGTTATCATTATGTCCCTGTAATTGGATATGCTTTTGGAAGGTATCAGGCAATATTTGTTGCATTTATACTTAACTATACAGCATATTTTGCTGAAATATTCAGAGGCGGCATAAATTCCATTGATGTTGGACAATATGAAGCTTCAAAAGTTTTAGGTTTAAGCAAATCCCATACATTTATGAAAATTGTATTACCACAGGTTATGAAAACTGTAATGCCTTCAGTGGGTAATGAAGTAATAACTTTGGTAAAGGATACATCATTAGTTTATATATTAGGTGTAACAGAAATATTAAAAGCAGCAAAAGCTGTTTCAAATACTTATGCAACATTTAGCCCATATATTTATATAGGACTTGTTTATTTATTAATCACTGCAGTACTTACAAAAGTGTTAAATAAAGTTGAAAACAAGTTCAATTATTACAGATAGGAGAAAACATGGTATTAAAAGTAAAAGACTTAGGAAAATCATTTGGTAAAACATCTATTTTTAAACAAGTTTCTTTTGATGTGGATAAGGGCGAAATTGTTTGTATAAAAGGAAAATCAGGAGAAGGTAAAACAACTTTATTAAGATGTATAAATGATTTAGAAAAAGCTGATGCAGGCTCAATAGAAATAAATGGTTTAATCATGTGCAAAGAAGAAAATGGGCACATAAAATATGCAGCTAAAGATGAAATGTTAAGCATTAGACAGGAAATTGGATTAGTATTTCAAAGTTATAATTTATTTCCTCACATGACTGTTAAAGAAAATTTAATGGAAGCTCCATTATTTCTTAAAAAAATGCCTAAAAATCAAATTGAACAAAGCGCAATGGAATTGCTAAATCAGTTAGAATTAGATGGAAAGGAAAATAGTTATCCATATCAGCTATCAGGCGGACAAAAACAAAGGGTCGCTATTGCGAGAGCTTGTATGTTAAATCCATCAATCCTATGTTTTGATGAACCTACATCAGCACTTGATGAAAGCACAAGAATGCAAATATCTAAAATAATTAGACAATTGTCTGCTCAAGGAATTGCAATAATAATTGTTACTCACGACAATGCTTTTGTTGATGAAATAGCACAAAGAGTGATTACTTTATCAAAAGGAAGTATATCTGAAAAATTAATTTAAATTTTAATATAAAAATTTACGGTATAGCTAACAATGCTATACCGTTTTTTTGTATATGCAAAAACAAATTGTATTTCAATAAAGACTATTATTTGTCTCTTTTATTTAACACAAATTAAGCAAAAGAATATTTTCGGCATATATTAACATAAGCATTATATTCAAAAGGAGAGAATTAATTTATGTACCATAATTATTACTATATCGTTAATAATTATTACCAAGATTCATATATAGATAAAAATGTTCCAAATGAAGATCTTGTAACATATCAGCAACAATTAGAAACTGAAGCACCAGTTTCCGAAGTTACGCCCACAATTACTCCTTTATTTGAAACAGGAACTTTATCGGTAAAAGTATTAAACAAATCAGGTCTTCCGGTCAAAGATGCATTGGTTACAGTATTTCATTTTCACCAAAACGGAGAATTAGAAGTTCATTACAATATTAGAACAGATGAAAACGGCGATGTTCCAGAAATGAAACTATCTGTCAGACAAAGTGATGTTCTGCTAAATCCTGAATATTATTTTTCTTATTATACTTTAAGGGTTATTGCTGATAACTATTTTCCAGTAAATATTGTAAACTTTGAAGTATTCCCCGATATAAAAACCAATTATGTAATTAGGATGGACCCCATAACAGATAATGGATCTATGGTTACTCCCGAAAAAACAATAGTAATACCTTCGAAGCCATTAATTCAGCCAGATTCGAATATTAACTAATTAAATCAACTTAAAATTTTTACAATCTTATTTAAAGGAGAGATTTATTTTATGAATTACAACTATTATAATTATTACTATATTGTTAATAACTTTAATCATAAACCATATATGGCAAAAAACATGTTATATGAAAATATGGACAATAGAAAGCTACAATCGGTCAATAATTTGTCCGTTCAACAGGAACCTGCTCAAGTTCCAGTTCAAGCCCCAGCTACTACCCCTACATTTCAAACAGGATATTTAGCAGTACAAGTTTTATCAAAAACAGGACAGCCAATTAAAGATGCATTAGTTACAGTATTTCATTTTCATGATAATGGAGAATTACATGTTCATTATAACGTATTAACGGATGAAAATGGAAATGTTCCTCTCATGGAGTTGTTTGTAAAATTTGTTATGCCTGGTCTAATTGATGAACCAACTTTTACAACTTATAATATAAGAGCATTTGCCAAAGATTATTATCCTATAAACATAATAAATTTCCGTATTTACCCTAATGTAGAAACTGATTACACATTTGAACTAACTCCATTGGGTAGCATTGAATCTGGAACTGTGCCTGAACAAACCATTGTATATCCTGACACTCCATCTGTTCAGTAATACGCATAAAAGACCTCTCAATTTTCACTGAGAGGTCTTTGTATCTTAAAATTAAATTGCAATATCATTATCTAAGATTTGAGGGGGGTATCAAAGATATTAAAGATATTTGCTTTCTAATTTTACAAGCATATCTATATAATGTTTTTGTGTTCCTTCTTTTTCTGCTTCTATTTCAAATACTTCTGATTTTTTATTTATATCATCCAATATATCTTGAGGAAGATTTTTTTCTCCATATGAATATACTGCAGCATCTTCTTTAGCAATATGTTTTGACAACAAATTAGTGTATCCAATGGCATTTGCTATAACGTCAAGTTTACTTTCTTCATTTCCGTTTTTAACACTTAATAATGCATCTGATAATTCACCTATATACATTCTTCCATAATCATGTTCCACAAGCATTCCATGAGTTATTAAATTTGTTCCTATTCTTCCCAAATGATTTTGCATTTCTTTAAATAAAAACTTTTCTTCTTTGCCATGGTGGTGCGAATCTGCATATTTTCTTATGAAATCAATCATATCATTAAAATCATCATAATTTATTTCAGCGCCCTTCATTACACCAAAACATGCTTTACGTACAACTTTAAGCATGCGTAAAATGTATCCATGTTCTTCAACCATTAATTTAATGCTGTTCATATTGCCTCCTGTAATTATTTTGAAATTTTACTTGTTATATCATCAACTTTTTCATATTTAATATTTGTTTCACTTAAAAGACCTTTTATTAATTCGTCTCTTAATAAATAATAATTGCTTATATCTCCATTGTTTGCATCCCAATAATCTTGGTGAACGCAAACATTTCTTTTCCAAATTATTTCATCATTTTCTTGAGATACTAATGTATTTGCATGGTCGCAAGGCATTCCATCCAATAATGAATCATTAAAAGCTTTATATGCTTCTTCTAAAGAAGAATTTGAATTAAGAGTTGAAACTTCAGCACCACTTGCTCTAAATATATCTTTTAATTCTTCAAATTTTTCAGAATTATTATTTAAAATTTCAGTTACTGTAAAAGCTAATTTATTTTCAACTAATGAAACTCTTTGTTGAAGCCATCCATGGATGTTTGTAACATCTATAACTTCATCAAGTGGCTTTAATTCTTCATCGCCATATTTCTCTTTTAATTTATTTTTTAAATTATCATCAGCTATGGATGATAATATATTTTCCACTATATCATTTTGTATTTTAACTTTATTATAAAGCCAAAAATGTATTGGTCCTAAAAATGCGCTCATATTTTCTCCTTCTATTTAATAATTTAATAAATATATTTATTAATTATTATCGTTATTATTGTTAAAAACTTTTTATTTATTAAGTTTTTTATATTTTATTTTTATTAAATTTTTATATTTTGTTTTAAAAATGAGCATGAATTTTCATGCTCAACTTAAATGACAAAGTTTTATTTATTTTTGTCATCCTGAGTGTTAGCGAAGGATCTTATTATTTCAGTACTTAAAGATTCTTCACTTCGTTCAGAATGACAGTAAATGGTTATCACTTTAATGTTATTTTTCAACAGATTTTAAATAGTTATTTAATTTTGCCAATAAATCATCAACATTAAATCCATGAACCATTGCTGCATCTTCTATTGATTCCATTTGTGATGATGGGCATCCTAAACAGTGCATTCCAGCTTCCATTAAAATTCCTGCTAAGCCTCTATCCATATGCAATAATTCGCCAATAACCATATCTTTAGTTATTTCTTTCATGATATTCTCCTTCAAATTAATTTTATTCCGATCAAATTATATTCAAAAATATTAAGTATAATTTAACTCGATTTAGTTCACATTAATATTGTGAACTAAATCAGAGTTTACATACATATTAATTATTAACTATTTTAAATTTTTTATTCTGCTGCGAATGCAACAAGGTTCTCGGGACCCAACAGCAATCTTGATTGCGTGTTGGGTGAGGTTCTTATTTATTTTCAGCTAAACCTATTAATGTTGCAAGGTCATCTTCTACATTTGAAATTCCAGCGATTCCAAAGTTTTCAACTAATACATTAACAACATTTGGTGATAAGAAAGCTGGTAAAGTTGGTCCTAAGTGGATTTTCTTAACTCCAAGATATAATAGAGATAAAAGTACAATTACAGCTTTTTGCTCATACCAAGCTATATTAAATGCTAATGGTAAGTCATTGATATCTTCTAATCCGAATACTTCTTTAAGTTTTAACGCGATTAATGCTAATGAGTATGAATCATTACATTGTCCAGCATCTAATACTCTTGGAATTCCCCCGATATCGCCTAAGTTTAATTTATTGTATTTATATTTTGCACAACCTGCTGTTAAAATTACAGTGTCTTGTGGTAATGATTTTGCAAAATCTGTGTAGTAGTTTCTTGATTTAGCTCTTCCATCACATCCAGCCATTACAACGAATTTTCTGATTGCTCCAGATTTAACTGCATCAAC
>JARBUP010000188.1 GCA_029239575.1 Bacillota bacterium | reverse complement strand
TATATTTGGAGATACTGAATTTTCTCAAGTGATGCTTTGTGATTGGCTAAAAAAGAAGATAGTAGATATTGTTAACCTTAAAGTCGATGTACACAGCATCGATAAAGAATAGAACTAATATTAGTTAATAATTTTATCCGCATATTACTACAGTACACATAATACTTCATACACATTTTTCTTAAATTGTTCGTCAAACACTAATAAAGAAGGATAGGCTATATTTTTGGATTTATATCCATAGTGTGGTCTATTTCTTTCAATAATTACTAATTTAAACTTATTAAGAACAAAAAATTGTAACACCTTTATTTACACTTTATTTTGGCATTATTAACGTTGAAAATATTGATGCTAATATTATATTTTTTATATTTGGTGCACCAATAGTGATTGTACTACTAGCGATAGTCTACAAGACTTTAAATCAAATAATTCAGTACTATAAATGTAAATAAATATAGAGGGCTGATAAAAGGTCATACAGATGTTAATAGCACAGTTTGCCCAGGAACGAGTGTATTCTGCATAACCTGGTATAAAGCATGCAGTCTGCGTGAAACTATGACCTAACGGATAATACAAAGATAAGATTTTTCTAAAGTAAATTTAACAATAAAAAATTTCTTATAGTTAAATTATATGGTATTTATAGTGTGTAAATAGATAAATCAGCAATATATTTGACTATTGTATATGAAGAAATATGAAATAGGAGGAAAGCTATGAAAAATTTTTTTTTGTTTTTCCTAATCATAATTTTTTTACTAAATTTTGGAGGGTGCAAACAATCAAATGTAACTAAAAATGATATTTCTTCAAATGATAAGGTTTACATTATTAAGTACAATACAAGAGAAAAAAGTGTTCTTAATTCTGGATGGGAAAACTATCTCCTGATTTTTTTTCCATCAGCAAAAAAAGACTTAAGTAATAATAGTATTGATGAAGCAAATTCAGTATTAGGGAATCCATATATTGCCATGAAAAATGTTACTTAAGAACTACAAAATAAACGTGAAATATATATATTTGATTGGTGGAAATAAAGAAGGTGGGGATAACTCTGCTTTATACATTTATTTTGTTGCTAACAAAGTAAGTAAATATAAAATTGATGATTTTAGTGGAGATGTACTTGAAGACGCCTTACCAAGTTATTTGAATTATTAATGAAATAGATGAGATTTTTTACGATTACCTGAATATAATAAATATAGCTATTTAATTAAGTTTATACAATATACTGTCAAATATAACTTTGTCATAATTGACATAGTTTGAATTTCATTATGTGGTACAACCTAAATTTTAATTTTATCAATTCTAACTTTAGCTAACCTCATCGATTAATAATAGTGTGCTAATTTTTACGTTTGTTGAGAATTATATAGTTCCATTTCTCTTTCATTTTCTTTTTTTATCGCTTCAATAGATTTCTTTTTTGAATTAAAGGGTTTATTTTTTATCAACTCTTTAAATGAATTTATATCATTTTTTTTAATATCTTCATAGTAACCTCCTGAATTTATTGATTTTAAATGAAGTTTATCGTTTATAAGCTGGATTTGCCCTTTATCTCCTCCAACAATTGCATATGAATTTTGTGTTACTGGACCCTCATATTTATCTAATAACAGTACTAAATCTTCTCCTTTTTTCAATGGAGATATTTCAGCAGTATCTGATTGTAATATAGTTATAACACTATTCACTGTTACTCCATAATTTTCTCTAGTAACATTTTTAACAGAAACATCTACTTTAACATATTTAGCGTTATCAAAAGAAAAACTTTTTTCATTTCCAATAACCTTACACTCAACAATTAGTGGTGAAATTTCAACTAGCTCCTCAAGTTTATCAGGTGTGCATGGAGGTTTACCCGAGCTATTTATTCTTGAACTACAACCTACTAAATTTACTAATAAACTGAAAATTAAACTTAAGAAATATCCTTTTTTCAATCTAAACACCTCTTTATTTAATATAACCTATAATAATAGATGTAAAGTTAATAAACGTATGCAGAATAGAGCATGAAATAATATTTTTAGTTTTTAGCATTGTGTATCCAAGTAATAAACTCATTGGTAAGAGAGCAATACAACCTAGCATAGCTTGTGATATCTGCATTTTATTTATAATCATTCTTTGTCCCAAATGCATGAAAGCAAAAATTATAGAGGCTAATATCCATCCTTTTTTCTCACCAAACCAATGTATCAATCGGGTTTGTAAATAGCCTCTATATAGAACTTCTTCTCCTAATCCAACTACCATATAATATAAAAATAAGTGTGAAAGAGCTTTTATTGATTGTGCTGTTAGAATATTTAATATCTTAAAGCTTTTAATATCTGTTAAGAAAAAATATGCAAGTCCAATTACAAAACCAAGAATAATAGATTTTATAGAATTTTTCTTTGTAATTCCAATGCTAGACAAGCTTTCCTTGTTTAAAATTACAGCAGTGATTATTGGAATACTTATTAGAAGTCTAACAATAAATAGTCTAAGTATAGTATTTACAGGAAAATTTAATGTAAATTGCTTATTGTAAACTTCTGTTAAAATTATTGATAGTAAAATTGCTCCTATTGCTGAGTATCCAGATGATTGTATATTATTAAATTTTATATTTACTTTCTTATATCTAAACATATTGACAGAAATATTAGTAATAAGCGCTAACATAGCGCAGCGTACACTATAAAAAATCCAAAAAAATGAATCCAATTATTCACCTCTCAACGCCTTTAAATATGAGCATATTTATTCAATTAATAAGGAGTAAATTTATAATTAGGAGTAATTTAACCTAGTTTTCAGGATTTCTAATCCTTTTACCATATCTTCATAATCTAGTTGTGCATATCCTAAAATAATTTGATTAGAATGATTTCCTTTTAAAATAGAGTGTTTTTCTACAGGAACCACATATATTCCACATTTTAATAGGTGTTGAATGATTTCTTCTGTAAAAACAATATCTTCAAATTCTGCTACAATGTGCATACCGGCATTAAAGCCGTATATTTTAACCTTTTCGCCAAAGTAAACTTGAAGTAGAGAAAGTAAATTATCCCGACGCTTTTTATACACTCTTTTCATTCGGTGAATATGACGTTCTAAATCCCCACTTTCTATAAACCTCATTAACGCAAGCTGATAGATAGAATTTGAATGATGATCGGACAATCGCTTCCATTTACGGATTTGGAGAACAAGTTCATTTGGAACAACAAGATATCCAAGACGTAATGAAGGGAACATAATCTTACTAAATGTACCCGCATAAATAACATGTTCTGTATCAAACTCAAACAATGAATTACTTGGAAATCCTTCATACGTAAATTCACTATCGTAATCATCTTCCAAGATAAAGCATCCATTTTTTCTTGCAAATTCAACTAGCTCAAGACGCCGTTTAACTGATAAAGTTCCACCCATTGGGAACTGATGAGAGGGGGTAACAAAAATCAAAGCTGGCTTTCTATCATTTGGAAACAAATGCGGAAGTATTCCTTATCCATCAACCTCAAAAGGAAGGATTTTTTTAGTATGATACGAAAATATTTGTTTTACATTATCGTTAGTGGGATTTTCTATCCAAACTTCACTTTGAGCATTTAACAAGCATTTTGCTATGAGGGTTAATCCTTGTTTTGTTCCTGTGGTGATAATAATTTGCTCTGCTCTGCATTCAATTCCTCGGGTACGTTTGAGATATATGGACAAAACTTCTCTGAATTCTGATCTACCCTGTGGATCATCATAGCCTAAAGCAGATATTGGAGCTTCATTTAATGCCTTTGCAGTTGCATGATTCCACTTGCTTTTTGGGAACAAATCTAAGGCAGGTATCCCACTGTCAAAGTTAATGAGGTCATTTGATAGTGGCATATCTGACAATGAAGCAGCATTGAAGTCCAAGACCTGTACAGCTTTCTTTTCATATGTTATTTCTGGCTCCACAAAGAAACCTGCACCGGGTAAACTATAAAGTAATCCTTCTGAAACCAACATATCATAAGCATTTAACACTGTATTTCGGGCAACGCATAAATCTATTGATAGTTCACGAGTTGATGGCAGTTTATCTTTAGCTCTCAATACGCCGGAAAGTATTTTTTCTCGAATTTGTGTGTATATTTGTTTTGAGTAAGATCGCTCGTGCAATCTGTCAAGTTCTAAATACAACATAAATATACTCCTGTTCAAACTGGCTCAAATAAATTTATACATAATTGGTACTTTTATACACCAATTTAATATGGTTAAATTATATACAAGATAATTAGATTTAGCAATGCACTAAGTTAAAAATGAGGTGAGTATATGAAAGTAAAAAATGACTTCCACATTTATGCTATGATTACGATTTTATTTTGGGCATTAGCCTATGTATTTACAAGATTAACATTACAATATTTTACATCCTTTTCATTGGGTTTTCTCAGATATTTTATTGCATCCTGCACTCTCCTAATTGTTGCTATTATAACGAAAATCAAATTACCACACAAAAAAGATTTACCGAGCTTTATGCTTGCAGGGACATTAGGTTTTTTCTTTTATATGATTGCATTTAATCAAGGACAAAAAACAGTTACAGCCTCTACTGGAAGTATTGTAATTTCTGCTGTTCCTGTACTCACAGCTTTAATTGCACGAGTTGTTAATAAGGAAAGCTTGAGTTCTTTTCAATGGCTGGCTATTGCAATCGAATTTGCAGGTGTAGCAGTTCTTACCCTAATAGATGGTATCTTATCTATTAACATAGGACTGCTTTGGCTATTCCTTGCAGCCTTAGCTCTTAGTTTTTACAATCTCTTGCAACGGAAGCTAACAAAAAAATACACGGCCTTGCAAACTTCAGCATTCAGCATTTTCTTTGGTACTATACTACTTGCTGTTTTTTCTCCTGCTTCTGTAAGAGAAGTTTCAAATGCCCCTGCTATTCAATGGTTTTACCTTGCTATACTTGGCATATTCTCTAGTGCGATTGCATATGTTGCATGGTCAACGGCTTTCGCAAAGGCAAAACAAACATCACAGGTAAGCAACTATATGTTTATTACACCATTTTTAACAAGCATTTTAGGTTTTATAATTGCTGATGAACTTCCAGAACCATCAACTTTAGTTGGTGGTGGGATTATTCTATTGGGTGTTTTTATATTTAACTTTGGGGATAAATTATATGGAGCATTATTCAATAAGAAAAATCTTGAGTCTTGAATATCAAATTTAAAATACATAAAGGCTAATTATTTTAATAGGGGGGAATATGGTGAATAAACTATTTGTTTTATTAATTACTTTATTAATTGTGTTATCGAGTATAGGATGTCATAAAAGCACTTCAACTATTAATAAAAATACTGAAACGCAAGTATATGAATTATGTAGGTATACTGATACACGTTTTAGTTTTAGCTTAGATTATCCTAAAGATTGGGATGCAGACATAGATAACACATGGAAGAATAATTCTAATATACCAGACAGCGGTATTAAAGTATTTATAAATAGTAATACAGATAATTTTATATGGATTTATGGTTGTGTTGGCACTGTAAATGGTTCTCCGCAAGATTTGGGCTTTAGGGAACCGAAAAATTGCCAAAAGGAAATTATTGAAGCAAAATCTGGAGCAAAATGTACTCTATATGTTACAAGTGATATTGATGGAAGAATTCAAGGTCAAATTGCTTTCGATCAATTTCATGGTGCAACGATCAATTGTGATAATAAAGAATATGAGGTAAATAAACAAAAAATTCTTGCTATATTCAAAAGTATTTACATTCAAAAGGAAG
>JARBUP010000187.1 GCA_029239575.1 Bacillota bacterium | reverse complement strand
TAGGCGATAGTTGAGGCGAAACATAAATTATCGTCTGCACTCGGAGAAAGTCTTGTGGAAATATTTTCGGACGTGGGTTCGACTCCCACCGCCTCCATCTTCAAAACCACGACAGAATATGTCGTGGTTTTACTATTTTAATAAATTTGATTTTCCGACTTTGGTTTGACAACTAGTCTGACAAACGGATAGACATAGAATGAAAACTAACCTTTCTGTCATATATGGTTTAGGAAAGTGGCGAAGATTCGTAAGTGCCATTAGCTGGAAACGGCGGCACTAAAATGACGCCGACTAATACTTTATTTCTATTTTAATCAAAATATGTCTGGTTTATTACTACCGTATTCAAGATTGTTCGTAGTTACAAGCTTGTCAGAAGCAGTATCGCTTTCAGCAGAATCAACTTTTTCAGTAGTGCTCTTTTTAAGAATTACTTTTAAAAATACAAGACCGATTCCTAGAGTAATGGCATCGGAAATTGGTTGCGCCCAAATCAAGCCATTAAAACCTAGAAGCGACTGCATGGCAAATAGCAGAGGGATATAAACTATTCCTTGCCTTGCAACCGATAATATAAGAGCCTCTTTTGCCTTGCCAAATGCTTGAATACCCGTTGATGCAAGCATCTGAGGCCCTAAAATCAGAAATGAAAAAATGTTGATTCTCAATACATTTATCCCTTGCGAGATTACATCTGGCAGTGGAGTGAAAAATGAAACAAGATTATTTGCTCCAAACCAAAAGATAACTGTTAATACAACACCGATTCCAAAGGTCATTACCATACCTGTTTTGAAAATCTCTCGTACTCTTTTATAGTTTTTTGCACCGTAATTAAAACCTACAATGGGTTGACATCCTGCTGCAAAACCCATAAAGATAAAAGTACCAATAAACATCAGCTTTAAGGAAATGCCCATACCTGCTAAAACTGAGTCGCCATATAATTTTGCCTGATTATTCAGCACAATCATAGCGATACTTGAAAGCAGTTGGCTCATACAAGCCGGAATACCAATAAAGAAAATTTCTTTCCAAATTGTTTTGTCGGCACTAATAAACTTTGGCTTAATTTGAAGTATGGATTTTCCAGAAAGATAAAACCAAATGTAATATCCCAATGCAGCAGCATTACCCAACACGGTAGCAATGCCGGCACCGAGAATGCCCATGTTAAAACCAAAAATAAATATAGGATCCAACACAATATTGACAACCGTTCCAATCATCATACCGATAATGGAGGGCATAGCAGCTCCTTCAGATCGCAATAACTGACCGCCGGCATAATTAAGCATAACGGGGATGGAACCAAGTAACATAACTACAACATATTGGTAAGCGTAAGGATAGACTTCTTCCGACGCACCAAGAGCAATAATCAGCGGTTTAACAAATATTAGGCCAACCACCACAACCAACACCGCTAAAGCAGTACAGATGAGAATGCCGGTTGTAAGTGTGCGATTGGCATTTTCTTGATCTTTCTTACCGAGACTGCGTGAAATATAGGATGCCGCACCAGTTGATACAATGGTTGCAATCGCCATCAAAATCATGAACACAGGTGTAGTAATATTGGCAGCGGCCAACTGATTTTGGTCATTAAGTTTTCCAATAAAAAAGGTATCTACCAGATTGTAAAACACCTGCACCATCATACCGATGACCACGGGTATTGACAGCTTTAAAATCGCTTTTGTGATGGGAGCTTTTCCCATCAGTTCTAATTGCTTATTTTCCATTTTTACTTAATCTCCTCGCAAAGTTCTTCAGATACTGTGAGCATTCGATTACAATATTCATCAAATTGCTTCTGTTCTTGTTCAGTTAAGCAAGATGATATTTTACGAAGCCAAACATCGTAAATATCTGCAACCTCTGAGATACTTTCTTTTCCTGATTGTGTCAGGGTTAGAATGTACTTGCGACGATTACCCGAATTGATACTTCGCTCAACAAATCCTTTTTTTTCAAGAGATGAGAGGGCACGTGCAACGGTGGCTTTTTCTAATTTCAATGCATCAGCAACATCATCTTGTGACCCTCCGTAATGGCCCAATAGAAATGTGCAAATCATATGTTCCGTATCGGATACTCCAATATATTTTATTTGACTGTGGCAAAACTCTTTGGCATTGCGAAGTAATAAATACAAATTGTGAAATCGCATAATAACCTCCTTTATTACTGTACACTTTTCAACAGTTGATAATTCAACTATTAAAAAGCATACTACTTTTTCGCCTTGAAGTCAATATGACTTTAATTATTTTGTTATACACATAATCTATATATCACATGACAAAAGCCGTACCCATAAAAATATTAGTTACGGCTTTATGACTGTTGTTGTCATCACGGTTATCTAATCTTTTATTATAATGCTTATCTACCCTATTTCGTATGTAAAATTAAATATGATAAAAATTCTGAATTTTTATTATTTTATTGATTTAATTCCAACAATTTCAACATGTTGTGAAATGTAATCTGTTTTTAAAGGCTGTTCTTTCATTAGATCCGTTGATAAATATTTTTTATTGTC
Source organism: Bacillota bacterium (assembly GCA_029239575.1). GTDB lineage: Bacteria > Bacillota > Clostridia > Tissierellales > Sedimentibacteraceae > Sedimentibacter. The sequence goes on along the minus strand of JARBUP010000187.1, from coordinate 3,357 downwards.
ATCAGCAAATACGGTAACAACAACTGCATCCTTATTGTTGAGAATATCTTGTGCTTTTAAAGCTCCTAAAAAATTGGCACCAGAAGAAATACCAACTCCAATACCTATATTGGTGGAAAGCTTTCTAGCCATGTTTATTGCATCTCCATCATCAACCAATATTATATTGTCAAGCTCATTTAGTTTTACGATTTCAGGTATAAATTCATCACCAATTCCAGCTATTCTATGCGGACCAACAACTTTGCCGCCAGAAGCCATTGTAGGGGAATTAGAAGGATCTAGAGGAAAGGCTTTGCATTTTGGATAAATTTCCTGAACTGCTTTTTTAATCCCCATAATTGTTCCTCCAGTACCTACGCCTGCAACAATGCCATCTGGAATTTTCCCAAATTTGTCTAATTGATTCAATATTTCTTTTCCTGTAGTTTCATAATGAGCATCTACATTAAGTGGATTAGAAAACTGATGTGGTAAGAATGCATTATAATCTTTTCCCATCTGTTCTGCTAATTTAATAGAGCCCGTAAAACCACCATCTTCCTTAGAAACAGATTTAACTGTCGCACCAAAACATTCTATGATTTTGACACGTTCTTTGCTCATCCAATCAGGCATAAAAATAACAACTTTATTACCAAGGTATGTTCCTATTGCTGAAAAAGATATTCCTGTATTACCGCTAGAGGCTTCTGCGATTATATCTCCTTCTTTTATTAAATTTTGTTCATAGGAATTTTTAAGTATATGTAAGGCAATTCTGTCTTTTATGCTTCCTGATAAGTTATAACATTCTGCTTTAGCGTATATTTTTCTGTCCTGTCCTTTAAACTTAAGTGATATTTCTAGCATTGGTGTGTTGTTAATGAGTGCAGTAATACCATTAAATTTATCTTTCATTTTCTCATCTAAAGCCAATTCAAACCTCCATAAAGTTATTTGATATTTTACTTATTTTTCATTTTCTGAATTTACAAAGTAAAACCATCCTTGACCTTTGAATTTTTCATTGTTAAGGGTTTTTAATATAAAATCATTTTTCTTTTTTATTTGTTCTGCATATTTTCTAGCATCACTCAAATAATTTTTATATTCTTCATTATAAGATATTGATTCTAATTTACTATCTGTATTTTTATCTTCTATATATTTTAGACTTTCTTCAATGCCGAAATCTTCTACACATTTAATCGATTTGTTTTTGTTCTTATGTACCCACTTTCCTGAATTCAAGTCAACTACATAATCATATAGAAAGAGATAACCAAATTCAGCTATAAACTCTATAACACGGATAATATATTCAACTTCAGCTTCATTCATTATATAGTGAAGGTTAAATCTGAGCCAACCTGGTTTAACGGATGATAAGCCATCTTTAATAAAATGTCTAAATATTTCGGAGGTTTCATCATTAATTTCCAATAGCCTGTGACCATATGGTGCTGCACATGAACATCCAGCTCTTGTTTGAATACCAAATAAGTCATTAATTAATATTGCTACAAATCGCGGATGTAAATATTTATCATTATATTTTATTTTGATAGAAAATATTGGCAGTCTTTCATGTTCTATAGAAGGTCCTAGTATTTCAATGTTTTGATTTTTTATTAATCTTTCAAAGACTTTTTGAACATAACTTTTTTCTCTTGAAATGATATTGTCTATTCCAATTGAATTTTTTAGTTCTATTACAAGTGCAGCTTTTATTATCTGCATTATTCCAGGTGTGCCTGCCATTTCTCTCAACTCTACATTTTCGATATAATCATACCCGAGAGTACTTACATAGTTTACAGTTCCACCTCCAGATACAGTCGGCGGCAATGATTTATCATATAATTTCTTATTTATAACAAGAATACCTGATGAACCTGGTCCCCCTAAAAATTTATGAGGTGCTAAATATATAGCATCGAAATATTCAGAGTCACTTTTATTCATATTTATTTCTATATAAGGAGCACAAGCGGCAAAATCAAAGCATGCTAAAGCATTATTATTATGTAGAATTTCCGCAACTTCATATACAGGAGTCAGAATTCCAGTAACGTTAGATGCAGCTGAAAAAGAACCTATCTTTAATCTATTTTTGTATTTTCTATCGCTGATTTTACTTTTTAAATCATCTAAATCCATGGTACCGTCTTCTCTAAGTCCTATTTCTACCAGCTCAGCTAGACCTTCCTCCCAAATAAGTATATTGGAATGATGCTCGTATGGACCTATGAAAATTACTGGAAATTGGCTTGTTTTATCATTAGACTCTTTATCAAAGTCTACTATGCCTAACCTGTTTTTGGCAGCAGGAGGAATATATATGCCTAAAATTTTGGCTAAACATTCTATTGCTCCGGTAGCTCCAGTACCCGATGGAATTATGTAACAATTTTTTTCTGCATTAACCAGCTTTTTAATTATACTAGCTGCCTTATGCAAAATTTTAGTCATTACTTCACCGGTCATATCATCTTCGGTATGTGTATTTGCATAAAATTTTTGGATTTCCAACAAATATTTTTCAATAAATTTTAATGATTTACCAGAAGCAGTAAAATCAGCATACGTGAGCAGTCTTTCTCCGTATGGTGTTTCAAATTTAAAATTTTTCTCTATCAGTTCATTGTTCAATATTTCAAATGAAATCATATAAATACCTTTCTAAATAAAAATATTATTATATATAATTTACTTAGAAATTTTTTATATTCATTAGATAATTCCTTTTTAAAATGTTTCCTATAAATTATTGATAATTATTATTTCATAGCCACAACCCATGCTGAGACAGTAGCTCTGCTACAAAAAAACGTAAAAATACACTTTAGAACAGAAGGGGAAAAGAAAGTGGTAATTTCAGAATTTTTAAAAACAAATTTGGAATCAAAATTGACATAACAAAAATGTTGAGATAGTATTAAATTTAAGTAGAGTGACAAGATATTTATAATTACAATAGTTAGGAGATTTTGAAATGAGAAGAAGACTATATATTATTTTTATGCTAATAACATTTTTAATTTCATTAGCTTTTTATCCTTTATCAGTTAATGCTGAAACAATTATAGATTAGGATGAATTGTTAAATTGCTTATTTTGGGAAAAGAAAACTAAAGAAGAAAAAGAACTAGAAAAACTACTGTCTTATTCGTAGCTTATGTGCAACAGATATATCACTCTTTAATACTTTATTCATATATTAATATTATATATTATAATATTAAAGGAGAGAAAACTATGTACTATTATCCAGAAACCAATATGTTAGCACAGTGTTACATGATGCAGCAGCAAATGAATTCTAAAATAAGAGTGCTTCATGCAGTTCCTAATGCTCCTGCAGTAGATGTTTAT
>JARBUP010000186.1 GCA_029239575.1 Bacillota bacterium | reverse complement strand
CAGTTTAATAGAACGACCAATATATATAACCGAAAATGGAACATGCGACAACAAAGATACATTTAGATGCAAATACATATATGAACATTTGAATTTATTATCCAAAACTGAACTGCCCATTGTCAGGTATTATCATTGGTGTTTTTGTGATAATTTTGAATTAGCCGAAGGTGAAAGTGCAAGGTTTGGGCTTGTACATATTGATTATGAAAATCAGAAGCGTACCATAAAAAATTCCGGAAAATTTTATTCTGATATTATTAAACAAAGAGGCGTAACTGAAGAAGTTTTTAAAAAATATGTAAAAGATCAAGAATATCATTTTTAAATTAATGAAAAATCCTCAATATTAAAACAAATATTGAGGATTTTATGTTACACCACTATACCTTCTTTCACGGTATATTTGTAACAACGCATTCCACGTTATTGCGTCTACTATACCAGTTGGCTCAAGTCCAAACATTTTTTGAAAAGCAATTACAGATTGTTCCATGGCATCATCAAATATACCATTAATTTCAACTTTAGGTATGGATGGCTCAACAGAAGAAATATATGATAAAATTGCTTGAACTATGAATACTCCTGGATAATCTGTGCCATAACCTTTTCTATAATCAAAATTTGCATATCTGAATTCAGGCAAATAAACAAATTCTGCAGGTAATGTTTTAAAGATACCAAGAATAGTTTTATACATAACATCCCAGGTTTCTTCGTCCACTATACCTGTTTTAGGCAATCCCATTGCTTTTTGAAATTCAATTACTGAATCTCTTGTTTGTTCGTCAAATATATAAGTTATTTTCACTTCCGAAATTGTCTCATAATAAGTTGATAAAAGATTTAAGAAATATTGCAATAGTCCAACCCTTGGGCGTGTGTCACCTTCTAATAAAACGCCTGATGTTTTTTCTAATACTTGTTGTAAAATGGTACCTTCCGATGATAATTCAGCAACCTTTGTTACTGCAGTATATATAGATCTCATTTTATACCATGTACCTTGATCAACAATTCCAGTTACAGGCAAATTAAATATTCTTTGAAATTCCCTAACAGCTGCTTCTGTTGACTCGCCAAAGTACCCATTTATAGGGTCAATTTTTGTTATGGCAGGGAAATTTCTTGAAATTCTTTGTAATGATAACTGCATTCTCAAAACAGCTATGCTTGAATCACCTAATTTAACAGGTTCTCCTGGATAATTTCCCTCAACATCACTAACTGGTGCATTTGTTACAATTGATATATCATTTCCATAATAATATTTTAAAATTTCAAGAGGTGTATAACCTTGATTTGCTAAATCTACAGAACCCCATTGATACATTCCATCACATTGGCTAATCCTGCCATCGCAGAACTCAGCAAATAGAGGCTCAACTGTTTCATTTATAACAATATAATCATTGAATATTTCATCCGTAATCTTATCAACGTTGTCATAAATACCTTTGTTCTGTACATATGCCTGATCATATTGGGTTGAATTTGTTATGTCAAAGTTGTATCCCTTATTTCTGTACCATCCTGTGTATGTTCTATTCAAAGCAATGGACACTATGGCATGAATATTAGCTCTTAGTGCATTTTCCGGCCATGTAGGATAAAGTTCGGATGAAGCAACATTTTTTATATAATCAATAAAAGGGACAGTAATATTTTCATCATCTGCATTAGGCTGACCCAAATGAACTGTTATATAATTAGGAATAGTAATAAAGGGAATTGGTGGCCCACCCGGTATTATGTTTTGTGCAGTTTTAATATTTTTATTACTATTTATACTATTTAAAAAATAGCTCATTATAGCACCTCCATAAGCCACATCTTTAATATATTTTATATACTTAATTATATGCAATTAAAGATATCTTGCTTATTGTATTGAAGTAATGCATTAAATATTATATATGCTACTAAAAAATACATGAAATGGTAAGAAATATATAATTAATAAGAGGCTATCTTAAATAGACAGCCTCTTATCTTTCTTATATTTAATAATATTTTATATTATTTTTCACTTTTTCCAGAAAAGTTTAGTTTTGGAGTTTTTACACTTACTTTTGTATTAGGAGCTATTGATTCTGTAATAAATGCATTACCCCCAATAACTGAACCTTCACCTATAACAGTTTCACCACCTAAAATAGTTGAACCAGAATAAATTGTTACATTATCTTCAATTGTAGGATGTCTTTTTACATTGGCAAGTAGCTGACCGCTTCTTGTTGACAAAGCTCCAAGAGTAACACCTTGATAAAGTTTTACATTGTTTCCTATGTTTGTTGTTTCACCTATAACTACACCAGTTCCATGGTCGATGAAAAAATATTCACCTATAACTGCACCAGAGTTTATATCAATACCCGTTCTGCTGTGGGCATATTCAGTCATTATTCTTGGAATAAAAGGCACTTTTTCTTTATAAAATTCATGAGCAATACGATATACATATATAGCCAATAATCCAGGGTATGAAAAAATTATTTCTTCCTTACTTTTTGCTGCAGGATCTCCATCAAAAGCTGCCTGTACATCTTTTATAAGCATTTGCTGTATAGATGGAAGTTTTTCAAAAAACCTATTACAAATATCATAAGACATTTGAGTAATTTGTTCTTCACTTAAATTATTGTCATTTTTATTTAAAAATGCAGTTTTAATTTGTATCATCATTTTATCATAAACATTTGTCAAAGTGTCCCCAACAAAATATTCTAAAACGCATCTATTTGTATATTCCTCACTAAAATATCCAGGAAACATCACTCGCCTAATTCCTTTAATTATTTGAATTATAACTTCTTTGTTTGGAAGATGATTTTTTTCCCTACTTGCAAATAAATTTTCAGAGTTATAATTTTCAACTATTTTTGTTACTGTATTCTGTATAGTTTCTTTATTATTAAATTCCATTTTAAACTCCCTTTCAATATGTATTAAATAATTCCAAGTTAATTTATATTATTTATAACAATAATAATATAATTATGCCGTTTTGTCAAAATGATAGTTTAAAAAACACAAGATAAAATGAGATAATTTAAAATATTCATTAATTTTATCTTTTTATAAAAAGAGCATCCAAGTTAATTGACTTGAATGCTCTTCTTTATTATTTTATATTATTTTGTCAGAATTTGATTATTTCCCAGTAAATCATGCTTTACATATTTTATTATGAAATACGATTCATTAATTTTATAGTAGTTTTACAATATGTTGCTCTATTTCTTCAGGAGTTACAGTAGGAGCAAATCTTGCAACAATATTTCCATCTCTTCCAATCAAGAATTTTGTAAAGTTCCATTTTATTTCATTCTTTTCTGTTGAGAAAATTCCTTTAAGTTTCATAAGCAAGTCTGACATCTTTCCATTGTCAGTATCTTTAGGTGCCTCTTCTTTTAATAATGTATAAAGAGGATCTTCATTTTCACCATTTACATCTATTTTTGCAAAAGTTTCAAATTCCGTTCCAAATCTTAACTTGCAAAAGCTTACTATTTCTTCATTTGATCCTGGTGCTTGATTTAAAAATTGATTGCAAGGAAAATCTAATATTTCAAAACCTTTATTCTTATAATCTGAATAAAGTTTTTCCAATCCATCATATTGAGGTGTAAAACCACATCCTGTTGCAGTATTTACAATCAATAATACTTTTCCCTCATAATTTTTTAACGATACTTCACTTCCATCTACTTTTTTAACACTATAATCATATATTTTCATGATTATCCTCCTCGAAAATTTATTTTCGGCTTATTTTGCCCTTATCTTAAATATTTAAGCTTATAACTCTTATGTTTTTACATTAAGCACTATTTAATTGCGTTCAATCTTAATTAAATTGTACACAATTTAATTAAATATGTCAATATAAATATTTGACTTTTCATAATTAATTTTGTACTATTAAATTGCAACAACATTAAGGAGAAAAAATTATGCATGATAATATTGAAAATATTAATGATACTGTAAATAAAGATGATTTCTTAAAATTAGATAATCAACTTTGCTTTTCGCTATATGTATGCTCTAAAGAAATAATTAAAAAGTATAAACCACTACTTGATCCTCTTGGTTTAACTTATACCAGCTATATAACACTTTTAGCTTTATGGGAAGAAGATAATATAAATGTTAAAGATTTAGGAAAAAAGCTTTACCTTGACTCTGGAACACTTACACCTATATTAAAGAAACTCGAAGCTGCAAATCTTGTAACTCGTACTCGTTGTGTTACAGATGAAAGAAATGTAAATATTTCTCTTACTAAAGAAGGAATGGAATTGAAAGAAAAAGCACTTTCTGTTCCTAATGAGCTTATATGCTCTATTTTTAAGGACAATGAAAATTTTTCATCAGGAATAGATTTATTAAATTCATTACACCGCTTAATGGAAACATTTTAAATAAATAAAATGCAAAATAAGTTTATTATACTTACTTTGCATTTTATTTTCTTAACAATATATGGCGCATTTTAATTACGGTATGACAAAAATTAAATTCTAAATATTTATGTATTAAATCAATATAATTTACCGTTAAATGATGCTTCATAAAGAATTTTTATTTCTTCATCACTTTTACTTTTTAAATATTTCTCCTTAACATTTTCAAATCCAGCTTCCTCTAAATATTTTTCTAATTCATCAACCATTTCATCAATACTCATTTTGCAATCTCCTTTTATTTACTACTTTTTACTTTTATTATACGAGATTTAAGTATTTAGGTTCTAAATTCGAAAAATATTTTGTTTTATAAAAAATGTTCACTATATTTACTACACTGAATTATTATTTGTATTAAATTTTGGTACTGGAAGATTTACATTATAAATTACTGATAAAATTCTTATTAAAAATATAATTGCACAACAAATGAACAAAGATATAATATCAGAAAAATAACTATGTGTATAATAATAAACCAAGCCGCCTATTATAGATGCCAACGCATAAATTTCTTTTTTAAGAACAGTAGGAATATTTTTAGCAAAAACATCTCTTAACATTCCACCGCCTACTCCCGTTATTAAACCCATTGCAATTACCATAAATGCGTTATTAGCACCGTGTAAAACCGCAGTTCTGCAACCTATTACTGTAAAAACCCCAAGCCCAAGGGCATCTGATACTACTATTATATTTTCAAGCTTATTTATAATTTCATAAAAGAAAAACACTATAAGTGCAGTTATAATACTAATCATGCAAGCTGATGGATCAATAAATGCTGTTGGAGGTGTATTTCCCATAATAATATCTCTAAATATGCCGCCACCCACAGATGTTGTAATAGCTAAAAATATAATCCCAAACAAATCAAGCTTTTTTTCAATTGCAGCTAAGGCGCCTGAAATAGCAAAGGCAATTGTCCCAATTATTTCAAAAGAATTAAGTAAAATCATTTTGTAGTTCGTCCTTTATTTTTAATGTCGGTTCATATTATATAACTTTATTTTAATAAAGTGTACTATTTTTTTAATAATTTTTAAGCTTTTAAGTTTCGTTTAAAAATCAATTATTTTTAATTATCTTTATTAATAATTATCCCAGGTTTTATTATTGATGTACCATATTTTTGTCGTATATTAAGGATCGCAGTTTCTACTTTGTTTATTTTGTCTTTGTCACTTTTTTCTTCGTTTATTTTAGGCAGTTCAAAAAGTGAAATTTGTTCAGATTCATATTTATTATTAAATCCACTAAGACTTATACCTATAAGCCTAATAGGTTCTTTATTCCAATTTTTCTTAAGCAGGTTTATACCTGCATTATAAATTTCTTTTACTGAGCAAGTCTCAGGTATGGACATCTGTCTTGTTATACTTTTAAAATTAGAGTATTTAATTGTTATCTGAACAGTTCTACCTTTCTTATCATAT